>DRKF01000209.1 GCA_011051915.1 Acidimicrobiales bacterium
GCCGCCAGGCTGGTGAGTCCGAAGGCGTGGGCCCACTGGTCCTGATCGTAGGTCCGGGCGAAGGCGTTCGTGTCGGACAGGAAGCCGTCGGCCAGGATCCACTCGGGGAAGTACTCCTGTGCCGTGGCCTCCCGGGTGAAGTCTCGGGGAGCGATGGGGTCGCTGGCGAAGATGACGCTGGTGACGCCGGCGTCCTTGAGCTTGGCTATGGCGTTCGAGGCCGTCTCCTGGATGGTGAAGGGGTCCAGGGCGTAGGGGATCCGGGCCGCCAGCTCGACCCCTCGGTCGGCCAGTTCCGCCTCGAGCTGATCCGCAACCGCCTCCGAGGCCGAGCTGGAGGATATGTAGAGCAGCCCGAACACTCTCTCGGTGGCCACCATGTCGGGATCACCGGCGAACTGCGCGGGTGAGCCGGCCAGCTTCCGGGCCACGTAGTCGGCCACGAGCAGGTTGGTCTGGGCGTTGCCGGCCCCGATGGTCCAACTCAGGCCGTCGTTGGCGATGTAGTAGTCGACGGGCTGACCCGGGCCGCAGGAGATACACGGGATGCCCCGGGCCGCCAGCTCCTCGGCGAAGGCGTTGGTGAGGCCGGGACCGTTCCACACCATGAACGGCTTGATCTCCTCGGCGATGCGAACCGCGTCGGCCCGGGCCGAGACCTCGTCGTTGACCACCCCGGAGGCAACCACGGGGATCAGCTCCACCCGCCGTCCGTAGGTCTCGTAGTACGTCTCGTAGAACTGGAGCAGCTTCTCCATGGTGTCGGTCACGTCGGCGTTCGTGTCGTCGTCGGCGATGGCGTCGGTGAGGTACTGGAGTACGAAGTCGGAGTCCTGGGACTCGTAGTAGGCGATCCGGATCGTGTCCCCGGTGACGCCCGGCGCGGTGGCCCCGCCGTTGTCCCCCTCGAAGGGAAGCCAGCAGGTCGGGGCGAAGATGTCGGGTACCTTGACCCGGCCCCGTTCGGTGTCGCACCGCTCCCCGAAGTCGAGCTCGAGCCCGAGATCGGCCGCGACCTCGAAGCTCATGACGCCCGGCGGGTAGGGGCTGCCCTCCCAGGTCGGGATGCTCGCCTCGGCCTCGGTGGTGGGAGCGGCGCTCGAAGCCGGGTCCGGCTCGGTGGCGGTGGAACCGCTCGGAGCCGAGGTGGAGGTGGATGTCGCCGTCGATTCGGCCTGATCGCCTCCATCGCCGGAATCTCCCCCGCCGAACACGACGATGGCCACTACGGCGAGGACCACGACGGCGATGGCCGCCAGTGGGCCCCATCGCCTCAGCCCCGCTCCTCCGGTCCGGCCGTCTCCCCCCGCGGCAGCAGGCTGCATTGGTGTCCTCCCGTACGTCTCCCACCACGACGGATCGCGGTATGGCTCCCCCTGGTTGGGGCGATGGTAGCGCCGGGTTCATGTTCTGTCGCCCGCTCCGGGCGGGGAGAGCTCAGGTTCTGGGTCCGGACCGACCCACGGCGGCGGCGTCGCTTCCGAGATAGGACTCGATCACGACGGCCGAGGACGTCACCTCCTCGGGAGTCCCCGTGGCGATCACCCGACCCCGATCCAGAGCGATCATCCGGTCGCTGATCGAGCGCAGCAGGGCGATGTCGTGCTCGATGACGATCAGGGAGGCGCCCATCTCGTCCCTGATCCTCTGCAGGACCGGCCCCAACGCCTCGGCCTCCCTCTGGGCTATTCCCGTGGAGGGCTCGTCGAAGAGGACCACCGTGGGGCGGTGGGCGACCACACAGGCCAGATCCACCAGCCGACGGGTGCCCGTGGACAGTGCCGACACCGGTGTCGAGCCGTAGCCCTCCAGCCCGAACAGGGTGAGGATCTCCTCGACCCTCCCGGCCACCTTGACCTCACTGTCGTAGACCGTGGGAAGGTGCAGGGCGGCGGAGATCGGATCGCGTACGTCGATCCACCGCTCCAGAGCCACCGCGACCGTTTCGACGACCGTCAGGGAGGGGAACAGACGCCCGTCCTGAAAGGACCGTCCGAGCCCGTTGCGGGCCCGGGCCGAGGGAACCTTCCCGTCGAGGGGAACACCGTGCAGGTCCACCCGGCCGGCGTGGGTCGGGGTCACGCCCGAGATCAGATCGAACAGGGTGGTCTTGCCCGCCCCGTTGGGGCCGATCAGCCCGAGTATCTCGCCCGGGTGCAGTTCGAAGCTCACGTCGTCGACGGCGGCGATCCCCCCGAAGGACCGGACCAGCCCGGTCGCGGCCAGGGCCGGTACCTCGTCGGCGGTCATCGGGCCCGGGTCGACCTCGCCTCCGCGATGGGCACCGTTCCGGGGGCCGGTGGCTGTGTGGGGTCGTGCACCGTCACCGTTACCGGAGCCGGCTTCCTCCACGGCACCGGCGAGGAACACCGACCTGAGAATGTCGGGCCGCTCGAGCAGCTCCTCGGTGGGGCCGTGGAAGCGGATCTGACCCTTCTCCATGAAGTAGGCGGTGCGGGCCACGGTCAGGGCGACGTTCACCGACTGCTCCACCACCAGTATGGTCACACCCCTGGCGGCCAGACGGCGCAGAACCGGGAGCAGTTCGGCCACCACCACGGGGGCCAGCCCGAGGGAGAGCTCGTCGATCATCAGCAGCCGGGGACGGGTCAGGAAGGCCATCGCCAGGGCCAGCATCTGCTGCTGGCCACCCGAGAGGTTCCCCGCCGGTTCGGAACTCCGGTCGGCCAGCACCGGGAACATCGCCAGGACCGACTCGGGAGAGAACTCGTCGGATTCCCTCCCCGGTGAGCCTCCCCGGTCGGAGCGCGAGGACCACGCCGCCGCCTGCAGGTTCTCCTTCACCGTCAGCGTGGCGAACACCCCGCTACCGCCGGGAAGCAGGGAGACACCGCGGTTCGCCACCTCGTTCGGAGGTGCGTGGGTGGAGTCCCGTCCGTCGAAGATGACGGCACCACGATCTGGCTGCACCACCCCGGCGATGGCCTTCAGAAGGGTCGACTTGCCGGCCCCGTTCGTTCCCAGAAGAGCGACGATCTCCCCCTCGTCGACCTCCAGATCGACTCCGAAGAGGACCTGGAGGTCCCCGTATGAGACCTCCAGACCTCGCACCAGCAGCAGCTTGCTGCGGCCCATCCGGCGCTCGTGGGCGACCTCGCTGCGGGCGGCCGCGGTGTGCCAGACCTGGGCCATGTCCTCCTCGACCAGATCACCGGCGGAGGCCACGATCAGTCCGCCGATCAGGAAGACCGGCACCATCAGCAGCATCCCCTGGCGGATCCCCCAGTTGTCGGCGATCCAACCGATGAAAGGTAGGAGCAGCAGCCCCGGCAGGACCCACAACGAGCCCATCGAGAAACCCATGGAGCGGGCTCGTGGGGGGATCGTGAGGGACAGCGAGGCGATGATCCCCGGGCCGACCACCGCCAGGCTCAATGAGATTCCGGCGTTGGCGGCGGCCGCCACGTACACGTTGGGAGCCAGGGCGAACACCGCGGAGAGGGCGGCGGCTATCACCGCCACCAGGGCCAGGAACTTCAGAACCAGTCCGGGCGATCGTGCCAGCAGCCGGGTGCCGATTCCCGCTCCCAGGACCAGGCCCACCAGCTGGGCGGGTTCCGTTGACGCGGCGACGATCCCACGGGCTCGCTCGTCCAGGCCGAAGGCGTCCTCGTACAGCAGCGAAGCCAACGAGACGAATCCGATGAGTGACGCGGCCAGGAACGGCATGGCGGCGAAGATCCGCCTGAGGGTGGCGATCTTCCAGCACATCCGCCAGGCCTCGGCGTAGCTGGGCGGCTCCTCCTCGGTGGCCACCGCCGCCTCCGACGCCCCCATGGCCCGGCGCTCCTGGCCCCCACGGACCGGCTCGGTCAGGCGGAAGGCGGCCATGACCAGCAGCACGGTGGGAATGGCGAACAGCAGGAAGGGCAGGCGCCAACCGAAGCGGAAGGCCAGCAGACCCGCTGCCAGGGGTCCGACGATGGCTCCCACGGCATTGGCGGCCCGGTGGAAGGAGTAGACGCGCGGCCGGGCCTCGGGTGCGAACCAGTCGGCCAGCAGGGAGTTGTGGGTGGGGTCGTTGACCGCCTTCCCGATGGCGGAACCGGACCTCACCAGGGCCAGCATGACGATGCCCGTCGCCAGGCCGGTCAGAAAGGAGAACACCGCCCAGGCCACGGCCCCCGCCATGGCCAGGTTCACCCTGCGGGAGCGGTCGGCCAGACCGGCGATGGGTACCTGGAGGGCCAGCGCCCCGGCCAGGACCAGTCCCAGCAGGGTGAGCATTCCCTGGAAGCCGAGGCCGAACTCGTCGCGGATCTCGGGCAGGAGGATTCCGAAAGCCGTTCGGTCCAGCTCGTCCACCGCGTTCAGGCCGAAGAGGATCACCAGGGCCGCGACCGGGCCGTCACCGGCGATGGCCTGCAACCACAGGACCGGGTGTCGCACCGCGAACCCCACGGCCTTCACCGCAGCCATCGGGCCGGTTCGGGCCGAGCCGGGTCGTACCTCGGTCGCGGTCACGTCGTCCGACCCCCGAGGTCGGTTGCGGGGACCGGGACCGGATCCGGAACCGGGGTATCCGACCCCGAGGGTGGAAGTGCCCGCCCCAGGACCATGTCCCGCAGGTCGTACAGAAGACCGGCCAGGCCACCGGGTGCCACCAGAAGCATGATCAGACCCCCGGCGCCGGTGGCCAGCAGCCGCCAGCTCCCCGACAGGAACCAGCTACCGCCGAGCCAGTAGAGGGTCCCCAGGACCGCCCCCAGCATCGAACCGAGTCCCCCGACGATCGCACCCACGAAGAAGCTGATACTGCTGGCGGTGGTGTAGCCGATTCCGTCGACGGCGAAAGCCTGCTGATGGTGCACGTAGAGGCTTCCGGCGTAGGCGGCCAGGAAGCCCGAGATGGCGAATGCGGTCAGCTTGGCCCGGGTCACTCCCACCCCGTAGGCGGCGACGGCGGTCTCGTTGTCCCTCAGGGCCAGTAGCACCCTCCCTGTCCGGCTGTAGCGGATGCCACGGACGGCTATGAGGGCGAGAACCAGACCCGTCAGCGCCACGTAGTAGGCGGCGGTCGTGCTCGACCAGTCGAGCCGTCCCAGCACCGGCAGTCGCTCGATGCGGCCGGTCGGGGCGAGATCGAGGGCACTGTCGTTGAGAACCCATGAGGTGATGCCGACCGAGAACGCCAGGGTCGCCACGGCCAGATGGATGCCGCTGAGTCTGAGCGCCGGCAGACCCACGAGCACCGCCACCGCCGCCCCGACGAGACCGGCTATGAGGGTGGCCAGGATCAGATCCAGGCTCCAGGCCTGGGTGAGGCGGGCCCCGACCACCGCCCCGATGGCCACGAACCCTCCCTGACCGAGCGAGATCTGACCGGCCCAGCCCGAGAGCACGACGAGAGACAACCCGACGATGGTGAGTATGAACAGCACCCCGGCCCGGAAGCTGTCCTGCACCCCGAGGCGCAACGGAGCCAGGATGGCCAGGAGCAGAAACCCGGCGGGAAGGGCCGACCTGAGGGCCCTCACCCTGGACAGGGCCGCCAGCGCCGGTGCCAGGGGCCGAGGGTCGCCCACCGCTCTCCACGACTCGGCCCCTCTCACCCTCTCGTTGTCGGTCACCCCGCCCAGCAACAGGGCGACCAGGGCCACACCGGCGACCACGGCGAGACCCACCTGGGGGGAGTCGACGTTCCAGTCGACGGCCTGTTGGAGTACACCGAGGGCGATGGCGGCGACCGTCACGGTGGACAGGCTGTCCATCCGGCCGACCATGAGGGCGGCCAGGCTGCGGAGCAGCAGGCCGAAGCCCAGGGTGGCGCCCACGGGGAGTCCCTGGATTCCCGTCCGCAGGAATATGGCGAGGAAGGCCAGCAGGGTTGCCAGGGCCCAGACGATCGACTGGATCCGGAGAACGGGGATGCCCAGCAGGAGGGCCCGGTCGGGGGAATCGGCCGCGGCCCGGATGAGCACGCCCACCCGCGTGTAGCGGAGCAGGACACCGACAGCCACGATCACGGTCGGCGCGACCAGCAGGACGAGGAGGTGATTGTCGTTGAAGAGGAAACTCCCCACCTCGAACCTGATGTCGAGGGGGGAATCGATGCGTTGGGACGACACCCGGGCGTCCCACCAGCGTGGAATCGACAGTGCCGCCCAGCTCAGGACCTGACCCAGTCCGAGTGTCGCCACGGTGAGCACCAGACGCGGGGACCGGGAGAACCTCCTGATGATCAGGAACTCCGAGGCCACTCCCAGGACCACGGCCGCGATGAGACCTGCACCCAGACCCAGGAGCCAGGGCAACCCACTCTCGAGTATCAGCATCACCGCGAAGACGGCGGGCAGGACACCGAGCTCACCCTGGGCGAAGTTGAGAACCCGTCCGGCCCGGTGCACGAGATACATCCCCACCACGACCAGGGCGGTGAGAAGGCCGAGTACGACTCCCTGCAGCAGAGCACCGGCCGGAACCGGGAAGAGCACCTGCTGCACGACCACGATGGCCAGGGGCCCGATGTAGGGCCGCAGCCGGTCGCCGACAGTGAGGCGAACGTCGACCAGTCCCCCGCGGCTGACCGGCCCGGGGGGCGCCACGGCGCTCGCCGGTGAGGCGTTCTCTGCTGACGCCGGTCCGGCCTCTGCACCCCGGCCATGCGTGAGTCCTATGACACTCCCCCGTTTCCCTCCGGGGGAACCTAGCGCCTGTCCGACGTCTTGGGAATCCGTTCGGTACCCGCTCGTGCCGCCGTCGGTGGAAGAATCGGGTGATGAACGACACCTGGCCCGTGCCCTCCGAGCTGGTCGATCGGGAGCGTCTGACGACCTGGATGGATGAGCAGGGGCTGGGTTCGGGTCCCCTGACCGGAGCCGAGCTGCTGGGTGGGGGTACCCAGAACGTCCTGCTGGCCTTCACCCGATCGGGCCGCGAGATGGTGCTGCGACGCCCTCCCGCCCACAAGCGGCCCAACAGCGACGAGACACTCAGGCGGGAGGCTCGGGTCCTGGGTGCGCTGGCGGGTACCGGGGTGCCCCACCCGGGGTTGATCGCCGCATGTCGCACCACCGATGTCATCGGATCCACGTTCACCGTCATGGAACGGGTGCGGGGAATCAACCCCTTCCCGACCTCCTCCAGTCCGGCTCCCGTCACCGACACCTCCGACGTGAGCCCCGAGGACCGCTACCGCATGGGACTCTCCGTGGCTCGTGCCGTGGCGACCCTGGGGAACCTCGATCTCCGCACCCTGGGTCTGGAGGGCCTCGGACGCCCCGAGGGCTGGCTGGAGCGCCAGGTGCCACGCTGGCGCGACCACCTGCTGGGATACACCCGGTCGGCGGCCTACCCCGAACCGCTCCTGGACGGGGTGGAGGAACTCGGCCACTGGTTGGACACGAACCGGCCGGCGGACTGGACCCCCGGCCTGATCCACGGTGACTGCCATCTCGCCAATGTCCTGTTCCACCCGGATCGGCCCGAGGTGGCGGCTCTCGTCGACTGGGAACTGTCGACCCTGGGTGATCCCCTGATGGATCTGGGCTGGCTGATCGCCACCTGGCCCACCGAGGAGAACGCCATCCTGGCGGGCGAGGCGGATGTGAAATGGCCCGAGCCTCGAATGGGACTGCCGACTCCCGAGGAGATCGTCAGCGAGTACGCACGTGTCTCCGTCCGTGACCCGACCGAGACCGCGTCATGGTACGGGGCGATGGCGTGCTACAAGCTGGGCATCATCCTGGAGGGAACCTTCGTGCGGGCCCGCGAGGGCAGAGCCGACCCGCTCACCGGTGAGACGCTCCACGGGGCGGCTCTGGCCCTCGTCGCAAGGGGACTGTCCCTCGCCGAGGGCGATTGAGGCTCGCCGGTCGATCGGTAGGCGTCGGTCCCCTCCCCCTACGGCAGGGTCCCCAGGAACTCCTCGGTGGCCGCCAGCACGTCCTCGGGGGCCTCACGGTGGGGCGAGTGCCCGCACCCCGGCAGCTCGACGATCCGTACGGGGCCCGACACACCCGCCTCGATTCGCCGCGGGTGCTCCATGGTTCC
>DRKF01000210.1 GCA_011051915.1 Acidimicrobiales bacterium
CGCCGGCCTCGCCCCCGCGGCGGGGGCCGCTCCCAGCGGGTGGGACAACGTGGACGAGACCGGCACCGACGTCCGGCCCATGACGTTCCCCATTCAGGGCGACACCTACTACGTCGACACCTGGCTGTATCCGAGAGGCTCCCGGCGCCACCTCGGGGTCGACATGATGGCCGAGAAGCTGACCCCCATCGTGGCCGTGCGCTCCGGCTGCATCACCTACCTCGACTACGGCGGTCCCGGTGGCGGGAACATGCTCACCCTCACCGACGACGAGGGCTGGGAGTACCGCTACATCCACATGAACAACGACACTCCCGGCACCGACGACGGCGCCAACCCCTACGAGTGGGCCTTCGCCAACGGCCTCCAGGAGGGCGACTGTGTCACGGAGGGCCAGTTGATCTCCTTCGTCGGCGACAGCGGCAATGCCGAGTACTCCGGTTCCCACCTCCACTTCGAGGTGAGGAGGCCCGACGGAATCTGGATCAACCCGACGCCGTCGGTGGATGCGGCCAGGGCCAACCCCCGCACCGTTCCCGACACCGCCGGGCCCGACACCAGCGGACCCGACACGACCCGGCCTGCCGAAAACCCCGCGACCGACGACCCGGCCCTGTGCCGGGCCCGTACCGCACCGGAGGGAACACCTTCTGCCTCCTCGGCCCGCGGCTACTGGTTGCTGGACTCCAGCGGGCGGGTACACGCCTACGACGCCCCCGAGCTGGGGGATCTCACCACGATCGGCGTCGATACCGCCCCGGCGTCGTTCACCGCCACCGCCAGCGGCGAGGGCTACTGGATCGTCGACGTCGACGGCGTCGTTCACCCCTTCGGCGATGCCGTGGCCCGGGGCGACATGTCCGGCACCGAACTGAACGGGGCGATCCGTCGCCTGGTGCCGACCCCCGACGACAACGGCTACTGGCTGGTCGGGGCCGACGGCGGTGTGTTCGCCTTCGGGGCCCCCTTCCTGGGCTCCATGGGCTACCGCAAGCTCAACGCCCCGGTGATCTCCATAACCTCCACCACCGACGGTGACGGCTACTGGCTGGTCGGGGCCGACGGCGGTGTGTTCACCTTCGGTACGGCCCGCTTCAGGGGATCCACGGGCGACATGAAGCTCGACGCCCCCATCATCGACCTCGCCGTCGACCCGGCCGGCGAGGGCTACTGGCTCTACGCCGAGGACGGCGGGGTGTTCGCCTACGGGGTGCCCTTCTACGGCTCGGCTCCGGGTCTGGGCCGTTGTGACCTGGCCGAGTCGGTGGCCATGAGGGTCACCGACACGGGCCAGGGGTACTGGGTCGTCACCTCCGAGGGAGAGGTCCTGGAGTTCGGCGACGCCGCCGACCACGGCGACCGGCCCGAGCTGGCCGAGGGTGTGACCGTCGTGGACATGGCCGTGCGGCACGGTTCCCCGTCGGCCGACGATCCGGGGGTGGCCGAGGAGACATCGGGAACCGGGGAGTAGATCGCCCCCACTCCGGTAGTTTGGGGCGGATGGCCAGAAAGAAACGTCGTCGTCCCGCCGGGCGACGGGCACCAGCCAACCCGAACCCCGTGACCCCCGGGCTCATCGGACCCACCCGCAAGGTCCCCTCCGACATCGAGGTGCCGGAGTACGCGGTTCGGGGCTACCCCGCCACCGACTCCGCCGAGAACCCGGTCAAGGACGCCGAGACCCTCGAGCGGATGCGGCTGGCCGGTCAGGCGGCCCGCCGGGTACTGCGGGCCGTGGCCGCCGAGGTGGCCCCCGGTGTCACAACCGATCACCTCGACGAGGTGGCCCATCAGGCCAGTATCGACGAGGGTGGATATCCCAGCCCGCTGAACTACCACGGGTACCCCAAGTCCCTGTGCACCTCGGTGAACGAGGTGATCTGCCACGGCATCCCCGACAGCCGTCCCCTCCAGGAGGGAGACATTGTCAACTGCGACGTCACCCTCTTCGTCCACGGGGTACACGGCGACCTGAGCGAGACCTTCCTCGTGGGTGAGGTCGATCCCGTGTCCCGCAAGCTCGTCGAGGTCACCCGGGAGTGCCTGTACCTGGGCATCGACGCCGTGGAGCCGGGGGAGCCGGTCCGCCGTATCGGTCAGGCCATCCAGGCCCACGCCGAGGCCAACGGATTCGGGGTCGTCAGGGAGTTCGTGGGCCACGGCATCGGATCCACCTTCCACATGCCCCCCAACGTCCCCCACTTCGACGATCCCCGGGCCACGATGATCCTCGAACCCGGCATGACGTTCACCATCGAACCGATGATCACGGTGGGAAACTGGCGCTCCCAACTGTGGGACGACGGCTGGACGGCCACCACCGTGGACCTGGGTCGGACCGCCCAGTTCGAGCACACCCTGGCCGTGAGGTCCGACGGGGTGGAGATCCTCACGGTCACCCCCGAGGAGCCCCAGCCCTTTCTCGCCGGTCACGATCGCAGGGTGTGGCCCTCGACGCTTCCCACCCGGGCCGGTGTGTCGGTAGCCTGACCGGCGATCTCCGATGAGAACGATGCCCCGCCCCCACACCTCCCTCGTCGCCCGGTCCGCTGCCGTGGCCCTGGTCGCCATCGCCGTGATCCTGGCCTCGTGCAGCTCGGGCGATGGAGGAGCCGACCAGCCGCCTCCCACCAGTCGGAGCGTGCTCACCACCGCCCCGAGCGACCTGACGACCACGACCACCACCACCATCCCCGGTCCGGCCATCTACGTGATCCAACCCGGCGACACCCTCTCGGGGGTGGCGGCGCAGAACGGGCTGACCCTCGACGAGCTCCTGCGGGCCAATCCGGCCATCACCGACCCCACCCGGTTGCGGCCCGGCGATCAGATCGTCATCCCCGAGAAGCTCGAGGCGGCCGAGACCATTCCCCCCGAGGAGCAGCTCACGGTCCCCGACCCCACCGAACCCTCACTTCCCCCCCTGACCAACACCACGACCACGACCGAGCCGGCGACCACCGAACCGGCCACCACCGCCGCCGATGGGTGATCATCGCGGGAACCGGGCCGACTTCGTGGTCCAATCGACCGAGGGTGTCGATGTCGCGGTGCACGACCTCGGTGGCGAGGGGCCGATCCTGCTGTTCGCCCACGCCACCGGATTCCACGGCCGGGTATGGCAGCCGGTCGCCGATGCCCTCCGTGGCCGCTATCACTGCCTGGGCATGGATCTGCGGGGCCACGGCGACTCGCCCCTGCCCCCCGGCGTCGACGTCGAATGGACGGGCATGGCCCACGACGTGCTCGCGGTGATCGAAGCGGTGGGAGCTCCCGTGAGGGCCGTGGGCCACTCCATGGGAGGAGCCGCACTGGTGCTGGCCGAGCTGGAGCGGCCGGGATCCGTCGAGAGGGCCTACCTCTTCGAGCCGATCATCTACCCCGCCGACCTCCCCGATCACAACCGGCGACGTGATTTCATGATCGAGGCGGCGCGTCGCCGACGGGAGATCTTCGCCGACCGCGACGAGGTGTACGCCCGGTACTCCGCCAAGCCGCCACTCGACGCCCTCGACCCCCGGGCCCTGCGGGCCTACGTGGATCACGGGTTCGAAGACCTCCCCGACGGCACCGTTCGGATCAAGTGCCGGGCCGAGACCGAGGCCTCGGTGTTCGCCCATTCGGTGAACGGCGCCTACGAGCGGCTCTCCGACCTGCACATCCCCGTGCTCCTCGCCAGTGGGCACATCGAGGCCGAGGCCGCCTCCCGTTTCGTGCCCATGATCGTGGAGGCCCTCCCCCACGGGCAGATGCACGTGGACCAGGACCTCGGGCACTTCGGGCCTCTCCAGCACCCCGAGCTGGTGGCCGCCCGGATCGAGGAGTTCATGACCGAAGGCGACATCGAGTCTTGAGCGAAGCCCCCGACGGACCCATCGAGCGGTTCGACCGCGTCGTGGACTCCTGGTTCGATCCCCTGCGGGCGATCCCGCCCGTGGACCACGTCTTCTACGCCGCCTCCCACCTGGGGGACTTCAGCCTCATCTGGCACCTCCTGGGCGCCTACAAGGGCCTGGCCCCGGGCAACGACCCCCGCGACGCGGTCGAGTTGAGCCTGACCATGGTCGCCGAGTCAGCCATCGTGAACTGGGGAATCAAGTCCCTGTTCCGCCGGGTCCGGCCCCCCAGGGAGCACGACCCCGACGGACGATCGATCCGCCAACCCCTGACCTCCAGCTTTCCGAGCGGTCACGCCAGCGCGGCCATGACCGCAGCGGCGGTGCTGGGCCGCGACAGTCGCTGGAAGCCCCTGTACTACGGCGTGGGCGCCGTGGTCGCCGCCAGCCGGATCCACGTGAGGATGCACCATGCCTCCGACGTGGTGGCCGGGGCCGCCACCGGGTTCGTGCTCGGGAAGGCGGCCGTGGGGTTCTGGGAACGGGTCCGAAGGAGCTGAGCCCTGGACCTCAGGCCGGTACGCCGTCCTCGACCACGTCGGTGCTGCTGGTGGTGGCCGAAGGCGGAGCGGTCAGCAGGGTACGTACGTCGAGCAGAAGATCGGCCACCTCGTTGGTCGAGACCAGCTCACGGTTGAGCATCTCGGACAGGCCACGGTCGATGATCTTGAGAGCTTCGACGATTACCTCTGGTTCCTGGATCTCTGTCATCGAAATCTCCAAACAGGGTTGGGGTGGCCGGACTCCCGGAAACTGATTCACACCCTACCTCCCCATCAGGGGTCGGCAACGCCGCGATCGAGTGATCTTCGCCTCCCCATCGGCGTCCCGGCGGCGAAGTTCAATGACATTCATCCAGGGGCCACCGATGAGGCGGCGGGGATCGCCACCGGCGATACTGAGAACATGGAACTGGGAGTCACGTTCGCCAGCCTGGGGGCCCTCGGGGCCCGATCCGTCCCCGGTATCGCCCGTCTGGCGGAGGAACTCCGGTACCGGAGCTTCTGGACCGCGGAGGCCAACGCCACCGACGCCTTCACCCTGCTGGGCGCAGCGGCGGTGGCTGCTCCCGGTCTCGATCTGGGTACCGGAGTGGTTCCCGTCCAGATCCGCACCCCCTCACTGGCGGCGATGTCGGCGGCCACCCTGGCGGCACTGGTCCCCGACAACGAGGTCTACCTGGGAGTCGGTATTTCCACCCCCGTAGTGGCCGGCAGATGGCACGGCGCGACCTACGGCCGCCGGCCCATCGCCCAGATGAGGGAGTACCTGACCCTGGTCCGGGAGCTGCTCGAGGGCGAGGCGGTCACGTTCAAGGGCGACTTCTACGAGGTCCACCGGTTCCGCCTGGGGGTCCGACTGGGTGACCGACGGCCCCGGCTGGTCCTGGCGGCGCTCAATCCCCAGATGCTGCGACTGGCCGGCGAGATGGCCGACGCCGTGCTGTTGAACTACATCCCCTCGACCCACGTTCCCGCCTCCGTCGCCCACGTCAGGGAGGGCGGCGACGCCCGCATCCTGGCCTACGTCCACGCCGGTGTGTGCGACTGGGAGGTGGCCGCCCCCTACGCCCGACGTGACCTGTTCGGCTACGCCATGGCCGACGGCTACGCCGACATGTTCACCAAGGCCGGCTTCGGCGACGAGGTGACCGAACTGCGCGACCGTTACGCCGCCGGCGACCGCAAGGGTGCCGCCGACGCCATCAGCGACGAGATGATCCGGGCCATCGACTTCATCGGGTCGCCCGGTGAGGTGGCCTCCTTCGTGAGGTCATATGTCGACGCCGGTGTCGACCATCCCATCCTCATGCCCCTGCCCTGGGGTGAGGACCGCAGGGCCGTGGCCGAGGCCACCATGGTCGCGGCGGCCGATGCCTGAGGCCGGACTCCACCGGCCCGACCCCCACACCGTGGGAATCTACGAGTCCAACGCCGCCCGTTGGCGGGACGCTCGCACCGCGGAACACCGGGAGCTGGCCCGGTCGATCGCCGCGGCACGGGCCGAGGGGGGCCTCGTCGCCGATCTCGGCTGCGGCCCCGGGCTCCACCTCTCCGAGTTGGCCGTGGACGGAGCCCCCGTCGTGGCTCTCGACGTGGCCCGGGCCATGCTGGAGCTGATCGACCCCGGACTCGACACCCTGGCGGTCAGGTCCGATATCGCCACCCTGCCCCTCGCCGGCGGATGCCTGGGCGCCGTCTGGGCCTCGAAGTCCTATGTGCACGTGCAGCGTCAGCACCTGCCCCTGGCCCTGTGGGACCTGCACCGGGTGTGCCGGGTCGGTGCCCCCGCCGCCCTGCGGGTGTTCTGCGGGGACCAGCCCGACGG
Source organism: Acidimicrobiales bacterium (assembly GCA_011051915.1). Taxonomy (GTDB): domain Bacteria; phylum Actinomycetota; class Acidimicrobiia; order Acidimicrobiales; family Poriferisodalaceae; genus DRKF01. The sequence continues at coordinate 6,225 of DRKF01000210.1, forward strand.
GCCCCACGCCGGTGACGAGTTCGGCTCCCGCAACTACACCTGGTGGGACGAGGAGCTGCTGCTGGGCCTCTACGAAGGAGCCGGCTTCTCCCTCCAGGCCCGACAGGTCGTCGGGGAGCACGCCGTGGTCGACGTGTTCCACACCCTGCGCCGTGAGCGCACCCTGGCCGACACGGTGGGACCGGACATGGCGGTGCTCCTCGTGGGGCTGAATCCCAGCCTGCACGCCGCCGACGCCGGGTACGGTTTCGCCGGGCCCTCCAACCGATTCTGGCGGGCCGCGGCCGCATCGGGACTGATCACCAGGGCTCACGACCCCCTGAGGGCCCTCCTCGACGACGGAGTGGGCATGACCGATCTCGTCAAGAGGGCCACCGCCAGGGCGTCCGAGGTCGACCGGGCGGAGTACCGCCGGGGCGCGGACCGTCTGGAACGACTCGTCGACCTCCTGGGGCCGCGGGTCGTGTGCCTGGTGGGGCTCAGCGGCTGGAGAGCCGCCCGCGATCCCAAGGCCCGCCCCGGCCTCCAGGAACAGACCCTCGCCGGGCGTCCGGTGTACGTGATGCCCAATCCCTCGGGCCTCAACACCCACATCACCCTCGAAGGCCTCACCGGACACCTCGCCGAGGTGAGGCGACTGGCCGACCGGTTCTAGGCCCCCACCACACCTATCGGGCAGGACACCCCGGTACCACCCAGGCCGCAGTACCCGTTGGGGATCTTGGCCAGGTACTGCTGGTGGTAGTCCTCGGCGTAGTAGAAGGGTCCGGCCTCGGCGATCTCGGTGGTGATGGGACCGTAGCGGGCCTCGGTCAGCTTCACCTGGAAGGCGTCACGGGACTTCTCCGCCGCCTCCAGCTGGGCCTCGTCCACGCAGTAGATGCCGGAGCGGTACTGGGTGCCGCGGTCGTTGCCCTGGCGCATCCCCTGGGTGGGATCGTGGTTCTCCCAGAACACCTTGAGAATCCCCTCATAGGAGATCTCCGCGGGGTCGTACACCACCAGAACCGCCTCGGTGTGCCCGGTGCGGCCGGTGCAGGTCTCCTCATAGGTGGGGTTCGGGGTGTACCCACCCGTGTAGCCGACGGCCGTCGTCCACACCCCCGGTGTCTGCCAGAACACCCTCTCGGCCCCCCAGAAGCAGCCCATGGCCACGATGGCCGTCTCGAGATGATCGGGGAACGGCCCCTTCAGGGGATTGCCGGTGACGAAGTGGGCCGGGGCGACGGGCATGACCTCAGAGCGCCCGGGAAGGGCCTCGGAGGGATCGGGGATGTGGTCCGACTTTCGGAAGAACATGCTTCCCATTATGTCCGGTGGCCGACCGGTAGTGGACCCGGGGCCACCACAGGGTCGGCCCCGCAGGCGGACACGGTACGGGGCCGGGACCCCGGGTAGGGTGCCGCCCATGGGGAACACAGGGGCGAGCCACGAGGGAAGATCCGTCCGCCTGGACGAGATCGACGAGTACATGCACGAGTTGGGTCCCGAACCCAACTTCAACGAGTCCATGTACTTCAACGCCTTCGATCCGGCCACGGAGACCGGTGGGTTCTTCCGCCTGGGCAACCGGGCCAACGAGGGAAGAGCGGAGATGACGGTCTGCCTGTACCTCCCCGACGGGAGGGTCGGGTTCATGTTCGGACGTCCGACCATCGAGGACAACTCCGCATTCGACGCCGGGGGCATGAGATTCTCCGTGGAGGAGCCCTTCGAATCACTCCATGTCTCCTATGAGGGGGACGTGGTTCTCCTCGACGACCCCCTGCAGATGTCCGACCCGCGTCGGGCGTTCCGCGACAACCCCCACCGGCCGGCCTCGGCCCGCCTCCACTACACGAGGGCCAGTCCGATGTTCGGTGGTGAGCCGACCGAACCGGTCGAGGCCCCCGGGGAGGAATTCGCCCGCGGTCACTACGAACAACTCAACGCGGTCCGGGGCACGATCACCGTCGCCGACGACACTCATGACATCGACGGCTACGGCCTCAGGGACCACTCGTGGGGGCCCCGCTACTGGCAGGCGCCCTGGTACTACCGCTGGTTGACGGCCAACTTCGGACCCGACTTCGGGTTCATGGCCTCGGAGGTGGTGAAGCGCTCCGGCGCCCGGACCATGGGCGGGTTCGTCTGGGACGGCGACAGACTCCACATCACCCGGGAGGTGAGGATCGTCACCGTCTACGACGAGGCCGAGCTGCATCGCTCGGTGGAGGTGGAGATGACCAGCCGCGAGGGTCGCAGGTGGCGGGCCACCGGGGAGGTGCTGTCGCTGATTCCCCTGCGCAACCGGCGCCGTTCACCCGAGGGGGAGGAGCTCATGACCCGCATCGGTGAGGGCATGACCCGCTGGACCCTCGACGGTGGTCGTGTCGGGTACGGGATGTCGGAGTACCTCGACCAGATCGTCGACGGACATCCCGTCGGGCTGGACTGATTCGGGCCGACCTCAGCGGGCGGCCGGCGACAGGTCGCGGGCCGCCTGAACGGGGTCGATCCCGGCGAACGGCAGGATGGCGATGGCGGAGGTGTCCACACCGTTGGCGTGGTAGAGGTCGATCTGCTCCCGGCACCGCTCCGGTGAGCCGTGGACCACCAGTTCGTCGACCACATCGTCGGGAATGGCCGCCAGGGCCGCCTTGCGGTCGCCCTCGGCCCAGGCGTCCCACATCCCCTCCAGACGGGGTCCCCGGCCCAGCCAGCGGTGGAACTCGGCGTAGACCGGTACGTTCAGGTAGGCGGCGATCGCGAAACGGGCCTGGGCCCTCACGGTCTCGGTGTCCTCACTGGGGCACACGAAGATCCGGGCCACGATCTCCTTGCCTCGCCCGCCCTCGTCGACGTAGGGGCGGACGGTCGGCACGTCGGTGGCGGCCAACCAGTTGATGATGGCTCCGTCCCCTTCGCGGCCCGCCAACCTCAGCATCCCCGGCCGCAGCGCCGCCAGGAGGATGGGAGGCTGCTCCTCGGGCACCCTCCGGAGGGTGAAGCCCCTCACCTCGAAGGTCTCGTAACTCTCGGTGATCTTCTCCCCGGTGAGGGCCCGGCGCAGGAACCGGGCCATGTCCCGGGTCCGCTGGTAGGGCTGGACGAAGGGGATACCGTTCCAGCGCTCGACGATCACGCTGGAGGACGAACCCAGTCCCATGACGAAACGGCCCGGGGCGGCCTCGCAGATGGAGGCCACGGTCTGGGCCATCAGGGCCGGCCCCCGGGTGAAGGCGGGGATGATCGCCACTCCGAGCCTCACCTCCGGCGCCCACTGCGAGGCCAGGACCAGGGGGGTGAACCCGTCGGTGCCGTCGGCTTCGGACGACCAGAAGTCGTCGTAGCCGAGGTCGGCCAGCTCCGTGAAGAGATCCCTCTGGGTGTGCAGAGGCGAGTCGAAGGGAATCGTTATCCCGTGGCGCCTGGCGGGTCGTTGCTGATCATCGGTCATGGTGGGCTCCTGTCTGTGTGATCCCCGTGCCCGGTCCCCCGGAGGTGACAAACCTAGATTGCCCCACCCCGGTGAGCACCAACCGTGACTCAGAACAATCTCAGTACGTCGCCGGGATCACGCTCCCGGCGGGCCAGGGCCCGCAGCACGGCCAGGTCGCCGTGACGCCGCCGGGCCATCGTCACCAGGTCGCCGACGACCAGGTCGGCCACGCCTGGAGGCAGCTCCGGAGACTCGACTTCGACGCTGGTGGCGAGATCGTCGAGATGAACCGCCATTTCCACCAGGCGGGTTCGGAGGTAGTCCGCCACGGTCATGGTGAGGGTTCCGAACACCCCCAAGGTGCCGTCCGGGTCGCTCGTGGGGAGTCGCTCCCCCAGGTTCCGACGGGAGTTCCTCAGGACCTCTCTCACCGCCTCGGGTCCGGCGGCCGACTCGGTTCGGGCCCGGTCCCGCACGGCCCGATTCAGGTCCGTGTCGATGTCGGGTCCGACGTCGTCGAAGAACAGGAAGTAACCGGCCGCGTCCACCTGGATGGCGTCGGGAGCCGGCGCTGTGCCCAGGTAGGCGTCGACATTGTTCACCGCCCGGGCCAGATGGGCCGCCAGATCGCCGACGGACATCTCCGCCAGAGCGGACGGCTCGTGCCAGCGCCGATCCACCACCGGCTCGTCGATCAGCCCGGCCACCACCCCCGCCGTGGCCAGAAATCCCTCCACCACCAAGTGACCCGAAACCAAACCAACCCCCCAGGAAACAACGACGACGCCGAAGGAGAACCAACCTACAGACCAAACCACCCCCACCGAGTCATGGGCCCGCGGCTTCGCGACGAGGGAGGTCACGCCGACCGAGGGACCCGCGCCATCCACGAATGAGCGACACCGAAGGTGTCGCGAACTCGTGGCGCAGACATTGTCCCACCCTGCTCCCAGTATGGAGCCATGAACGGACGGAGACTGATACTCATCGACGAAAGCACCCGTATCTGGAAGCTGGACCCCGAGACCCGCCGTCGCGGTATCGAGGGCGTGGCCCGGGCCCGAGCCGCCCTGGCCGGTGCCCGCCCGCGGTGGGACGGGGACGCCGCGGCCTGATCCCGATAGGGTCGGGCCGTGGGAATCGTCTCGTGGATACTCGTCGGCCTGGCCGCCGGGATCATCGGCCGGGTGGCCACCGGCACCAGCCGGGGTGGCTGCCTGTTCACCACCCTCATCGGTGTGCTCGGCGGGGTGGTCGGCGGGGCGTTGTTCAACGCCGCCGGACAGCGAGGGCTCACAGAATTCAGCGTGTGGTCGATCTTCGTGGCCAGCGTCGGGGCCGTGGCCGTGCTGCTGGTCGTGGACTTCCTGCTTCCGGGGGGACGGTCCTGACAACAGGCCGTCACCGGTCGGTGGGGCTGCTCGTGGCCGGCGCCCTGTTCCTGGTTGCATGCGGCACCCCGGCAGACACAACGGTGCCGGCCGCTTCTGTCCCCACCCCGGCCACGTCGGCCTCCACCGCCACAACCTCCCCCGCCGGGTCGCTCGAGCCCAACGCCGAGGTGCTCTACGTAGTCGACGGCGACACCATCGAGGTCGACATCGACGATGTGCAGGAGACCGTGCGACTGGTGGGGATCGACACCCCCGAGAAGACCGGTGGCTACCGCCCCGCCGAGTGCTACGGAGACGAGGCCAGTGCCCGCATGAAGGAGCTGCTGCATCCGGGGGACGGGGTGTACCTCGAGCTCGATCAGGAGGCGCGCGACCGCTACGGGCGCCTCCTCGCCTATGTGTACCGGGCCTCCGACGGCATGTTCGTCAACCTGGAGCTGGTGGCCGAGGGCTACGCCGCCGCATACCGCTACGAACCCAACGTGTTCCACGCCTCGGAGTTCGCCGAGGCCCAGGGCTACGCCCAGGACCTCGGTATCGGCCTGTGGCGGACCTGCGGTGGCCCCGACCTCGTCCTCGAAGGGAGCTGACGGCGGGACCAGGCGTTAGCGTGACGGCGATGGTTTCACTCGTGGAGAGACTCGGTCATCCCGCCGACAGTCGCCTGTTGATCATCACCGCCACCGGACTGGGCGCCTGCCATTCGATAAACGAGGGTGTCTACCGCTCGCTGCGTGAGGGTCTGGCCACCACCGCCTCGGTGCAGGTTCCCTGCCCCTGGGCCCGGGAGGCGTCGGCCCGCTACCGCGGCGAGGACGTCGGTATCCATCTCACCCTGAACTCCGAGTACGACCTCTACCGCTGGGGTCCCATCACCTACGCCCCCTCCCTGCTGGACGGCGACGGTGGATTTCCCCGCACCCTCCACGACGTGTGGGAACACGCCGACCCCGACGAGGTCCGGCGCGAGTGCCGGGCCCAGATCGAGAGGGCGGTGCTGTGGGGCTACGACCCCACCCACCTGTCCAGTCATCTCCACGCCATGGTGCTGCGACCCGAACTCCTCGACATCTACCTGGATCTGGCCGTGGAGTTCTCCCTCCCGGTCCGACTGGCCGACTCCCGTCTCCTCGAGGGCGCCGGATTCCCCGTGGCCGACCAGGCCCGCCACCGCGGTGTGGTGTTCGCCGATCGGGTCGTCACCGTCCCGGGGGGCGCGGCCAGCCGCCACACCCTCGAGAAGGTCCTGGCCGACCTCGAGCCGGGGGTCACCGAGGTTCACGTCCGCCCCGCCGCCGATTTCCCCGAGTTGCGAAGCTTCGCTCCCGACTGGGCGGCACGGGTCGACGACATGAACCTGCTCACCAGTGATTCGGAGTTCGCCCTGCTGGTCCGCCGTTCGGGGGCGGTACCGATCGGCTACCGGGCCCTGCGCAACCTGATGAGGGCCGGCTAGCCGGCCTGGTTGACATCGAGGCGAGAGCAGGCCTCTCTCACTGCGGGGGACTCCAGCCAGGGCAGCAGGTCGAAGAACCTGCCGGTGTCACCGGCCACCTTCAGGTCGCCCCTCATGAACATCACCGAGGGATCGACCTCTCCCGCCAGGCACGAGACCAGATCGTCGTAGCCCACGGTGAACGCGATGTCGGCGTCCTTGGCCGCTCCCGGTTCGGCGGCGGTGAGTCCGTCGGCGCCGATGTCGGCAGTCCATCTCACCTTGCCGGCGGGGGCCTTCTCCACGGTGACCGACACCCGGGCCGTGGTCCCTGTCGGACCGGTTCGGGCGCAGGTGGCCACCAGTTCCCCCAGCCACTGCTCGCTACCGAACTCGCTCACGTGCGCCTCACATCCTCCGGTGCCACCATCATCGCAGACCGGCGAAGAGGTCGTCCTCGGGAGGCGCTGTCGGTACCCGCGAGTCCATCAGCATGAACTCGTCGAAGGGGTGGATGGCGTCCTGCACCTCGTCGGGGAGTCCGAACCAGAATCGCGAGTCGGGATCGACCTGGGTGCGGTGGGCCAGCAGGGCCTCCCGCCGGATCCGGTTGTCCACCGGGATGACGGTGGTGATGAGGTGATCCTGGCTCGGTCGTTCGAACCAGCGGTCGTCGAAGGGGGACTCCAGGCCCCGGGCCAGGAAGGCCTCGTGGGTGGCCAGGATCCGCTGGCGGGACCACACCGTGCAGTAGAGCTTCGCCGGTTCCCAGGGCTCGCCCGCCTCGGGGTAGGCATCGGGGTCCCCGGCCGCCTTCCACGCCGCCAGGGAGATCTCCGTCACCTTCAGGTGATCGGGGTGGGGGTACCCCGACTGGTCCTCGGGGTAGGTGACGATCACCTGGGGTCGGACCCGACGGATCACCTCGACCAGCCTCCCGGTCGCCTCAGCGGTGTCGGCATTGGCGAACGCCTCGGGGTTGGCGTTGGCCTCCGAGTCGGGCATGCCCGAGTCCCGGTAGCCCAGCCACACGACCTCCTGGTAGCCGATCACGTCGATGGCGGCGTGGAGTTCCTCCCGGCGGACGGCGGCGAGGTTCCTCCGGACGTCGTCGCTGTCCAGGGCGGGATTGAGGATGTCGCCGGCCTCTCCCCCCGTGCAACAGACCAGTGTGCAGCGGACACCGGCCGCGGAGTAGCGGGCCACCGTCCCCGCCCCCTTGGAGCTCTCGTCGTCGGGATGGGCGTGAACCGTCAGCAGCGACAGTGGCGCTGCGTCGGTGTCGCTGTTCGGCATTCAGCGGACCCTACCAACGCCGACGTGTCGAACAACCCGACGGCCCATACACCCAGGTCGTAGGATTGCCCCGAGGGTGCACCACCTCCGAGAACCGATCGGTGGTGCGCCGGGAGAGTGACGAAGATGGACACCGATCCCGAGACCTGGCGATGGATCTGGCTGGGCGCGACCTTCGTGCTGGTGGCCGGCGAGCTGGCCGTTCCGGGGACGTTCTTCCTGCTGCCGTTCGGGATCAGCGCCGCTCTGGCCATGGTGCTGGCCTTCATCGGCGTGCCCGTCGGGTTCCAGTGGGCCGTGTTCGTGGTCGTGGGCATCGGCCTGTTCATGCTGTTCTGGCGCATGGGCCGGGAGTTCCTCCGGGCCAAGACGAACCCCATCGGGGTCGGGGCCGAGCGGCTCCTGCACCAGCACGGTCAGGTGATCGAGACCATTCCCGGCGAGCCCGGCCAGGCCGGGATGGTGCTCATCGGGGCCGAACGCTGGCGGGCCGAGTCCGAGGGACACGAGCCGATTCCGGCGGGAACGACCGTCAAGGTCGTCGCCATGAAGGGCACCCGGGTGGTCGTGGTGCCGGTTCAGCAACGAGAAGGGAGCCACTGACGTGGCCATAGTCATAGTCCTGGCCGCCATAGCGGCCATCGTGCTGCTGTTCCTGGCGGCGGCGATCAAGATAGTCCGCCCCTACCAGCGGGGCATCGTGGAGAGGGTCGGCAAGTACAAGGACACCGTCGACCCCGGTCTGCACATCCTGATCCCCTTCGTGGACAACATCCGCTACATCGACATGAGGGAGCAGGTGGTCGATGTTCCCCCCCAGGAGGTCATCACCAAGGACAACGTGGTGGTCGCCGTGGATGCCGTCGTGTTCTACGAGCCCACCGACCCCCAGCGGCTGGCCTACAACGTCGCCAACTTCGTTCTGGCCGTCACCAA
>DRKF01000211.1 GCA_011051915.1 Acidimicrobiales bacterium
CCGTGCACATAGTGGGCCGCAGGAGGTGGAACCGCCGGGGGGCCATGGTCACCGACCGCTACCAGCACGTCGTCCACCACCCCTCGATCGAGTCGCTCGTCGAGTGGTGCCGGGAGCGGGACCTGGAGATGGTCGGGATCGACAACCTGCCGGGATCGGTGCCCATCGAGTCGGTGGTGCTGCCTCGCCGGTGCGTTCTGGTCTTCGGTCAGGAGGGTCCCGGACTGTCGCCCACGGCCCGGTCGGCGGTGTCACGCGTGTGCTCCATAAGCCAGTTCGGGTCCACCCGGTCCATCAACGCCGGTGTGGCCTCGGGAATCGCCATGTACCAGTGGATCCTCACCCACGGCCCCGACCTCCCCTCGGACTGAGGGCTCGGTCGCCAATGCCCCCGCGGACTGAGGGTTCGGTCGCCTATGCCCCTTCGGGCTGAGGGTTCGGTCGCCTATGCCCCTTCGGGCTGAGGGTTCGGTCGCCTATGCCCCCTCGGGCTGAGGGTTCGGTCGCCATTGCCCCCTCGGGGCCGTTAGCGTCGGGAGCCCCGTGAATCGCCGGTGACGGTCGAGCGACAGGAGACTCCCAGATGAGGTCAGCCCGAGAAACACATGGGGTGATCCGGTGAGCGGTCCGCTGCCGGTGGTCATGCTGGTCGACACCGGAACCGACGATGCCGCCGCCCTGATCTGGGCGGTGGGCCGTCCCGACATCGACCTGGTGGGGGTGCTCGCCGACTGGGGCAACGTCGACGCCGACCGGGCGACGGACAACACCCTGAGGGTTCTGCACGCCGCCGGGGCCGACGACATCCCCGTGTTCCAGGGACTCGGGAAGGCCGCGGCCGGCCCCAATCCGGCCCGCTTCGACGCCTCGATCGTCATGGGTGCCGACGGATTGAACGGGGTGGAACTCCCGGCGTCGCCGCGGGGTCCCGAGGCCGAACCGGCGGCCGAGGCCCTCATCCGCCTGGCCCGGGAGCACGACGGGGCGTTGAACCTGGTGGCCCTGAGTCCCCTCACCACCGTGGCCCGATCCCTGCACCTCGAACCGGACCTGCCGTCGATGCTCCGCCAGGTGGTGGTCATGGGGGGTGCCTTCTTCGAGGGGGGAAACCTGGGTGCGGTGACCGAGGCCAACATCGGCAACGACCCCGGAGCCGCCGCCGTGGTCGTCGAGGCGTTCGGTCGCCCGGGCGCCCTGGGAGGGGGTGAGGCCCCCCTGATGGTCCCCCTGGATGTGACCCACCGGGGCACGGTCACTCCCGGCGAGATCGAGGCCGCCGGCCGGGCCGCGATACCCGGCGCCGGGGCCCTGCACCGGATCTGGGAGGCCTGCTGGAAGTTCTCGATCCTGGAGATGGGCGACGGACTGCCGGTGCACGACCTGTTGGCGGCGTGGACACTGGTGGATCCCGCGGTGTGTGACTGGGAGACGCTCCCGGTGGCGGTGGACACCGGAGGCAGCGCCGCCTGGGGGATGACGGTCGGTGACCGGCGGCTGGCGATGATCGAGAGTTCACCCCTGCCGGCCGAAGTCAGGGACAACATCGAGGAGATGCTCGGATTCGCCGAGGCCCGCTGGCAGGTGGCCCTGGGGATGGAGGTCGACCGCTTCCGCTCCGACATCGACACCTGGCTGGGCCGGGACCCCGAGGGGAGAGCTGATCGTGGCTGAGCCGGTGGAAGGGCGGATTGGGCAGGACTCCCGAGGTGAACCAGTGGACGAATCGAGGGCTGACCGTGGCTGAGCCGGTGAACGAGTCGACTATTCGCAGTGCGCCCAAGTCGCTGCTTCACGACCACCTCGACGGGGGCCTGCGTCCGTCGACCATCCTCGAGATCGCGGATGAGATCGGTCACGAACTTCCGGCCGGGGACGAGGAATCCCTGTCGGGGTGGTTCGTCGCCGGAGCCCGGGCCCGGGACATCAACCGGTACCTGGCCACGTTCGAGCACACCATCGCGGTCATGCAGCGACCCCAGGACTGCCATCGGGTGGCCCGGGAGGCGGTGCTGGATCTGGCCGACGACGGTGTCGTGTACGCCGAGACCCGTTTCGCCCCCGAGAACCATCAACAGGGCGGAATGTCCCTCGACGAGGTGATGGAGGCTGTTCTGGCCGGGCTGGACGGCGGCCGGGCCGAGGCGGAGTCGGCGGGCCGATCGATCGACGTCAACCTGATCGTCTGCGCGATGCGCCAGGCGAACCGCTCCGATGAGATCGCCGAGCTGGTCTCCCGATGGCGGGAACGCGACGACCGTGTCGTGGGATTCGATCTGGCCGGGCCCGAGACCGGCTTCCCCCCGACCGACCACCTGGCGGCGACCGACCTGGTTCGTAGGAACCTGGTGCACCTCACGATCCACGCCAGCGAACCCCCGGGTCTGGAACTGATCGCCCAGGCGCTGTTCTGCGGAGCCGAGCGGATCGGCCACGGAATCCGCCTGCTGGACGACATCGGGACCGGCCCTGAAGGTGAGACCCGTCTCGGTCCCCTGGCCCGCTACATCCTCGACCGGCGCATACCCCTGGAGATGGCTCCGAGCTGCCACGTTCAGATCGGTGCCGTCGACTCCCTCGAGGAGCATCCTCTGATCGACTGGCACCGCATGGGCTTCGTGGTCACGATCAACACCGACAACCGGTTGATGAGCGAGGTCAGCGTCACCAGCGAAACCACCGCCCTGGCCCGGATCCACGGGCTGGGCTGGCAGGAGCTGGGTGAGCTGGCGGTGGCCGGGGTGGAGTCCTCCTTCGCCCCCTATGAGCGCCGGCGCCAGCTGGTGAGCGAGGTCATGAGGCCCGCCTACGGGGCCCTGGCCGGAATGGACGTCGATCTTGGGGAATGACCCGGGAGCTGCGGGGTCCGCCGGCGTCGATTTCGTCGTCGAGGCCGGTGTACTCGTTCCCGGTGCCGGGTCGCCGCCGATGACGGCCGCCGGTGTGGCCGTGGCCGGGGGCCGGTTGGTCGGGGTGGGGCCGATCGGAGAACTTCGCCGGACTCACCCCCACGTGCCGGTTCACGGTGGTCCGGAGTTCCTGCTGTCACCGGGCGCGGTGAACACCCACACCCACCTGGGTCTGGTGTGGGCGCGGGGTCTGGCCCACGACGACCGCCATCCCGTC
>DRKF01000212.1 GCA_011051915.1 Acidimicrobiales bacterium
CCGAGGGGCAGCGAGTTCTCGACGCCATGGCCGCCGCCGGGCTGGAACGCGGAAGGGACGATCTGGAGATCTACGTGATGTGTGAGATCCCGAACAACGTCATCCAGGTCGACGCGTTCAGCGAGATCTTCGACGGCTTCTCCATAGGCTCCAACGACCTCACCCAACTCACGCTCGGGGTGGACCGCGACAGCGAGATCGTGGCCTTCGACTTCGACGAGCGGGATCCGGGGGTCCTCGAGATGATCCGTCTGGCCGTCGAGGGAGCCCGACGCAACCAGCGCCATTCGGGTATCTGCGGTCAGGCCCCCTCCGACTATCCGGAGGTGGTGGAGTACCTGGTGGGTCTGGGGATCGACTCGATCAGCCTCAACCCCGACACCGTTCTGGCCACCACCCGTCAGATCCTGGCGGCAGAGGCCGCGAACTGACCCGCCATCGAGGATTTCCGGCGGAGTCCGGTATCCATCGGGGCGCCTCGTTCGTCTCAGAGGGGAATCGAGGAAATCCGGTTTCGACCCCCGGGTCGGAACCGTCATCTGAGAACCAGGTGTCCGACAGGGCACACAAGACAGAGGAGAGAGCAATGTCATTTGCAAATGAGGCCAGCTGGGACCGTATCGCCCGGGTCGTACTGGGCGTGGTGCTGCTGATCGTGGGCTTCGGGGTGATGGGCGGAACCGGGGGAACCATCCTGGGAATCGTCGGCCTGGTACCCCTGCTCACCGGTCTGGTCGGCTGGTGCCCGGCCTACGCCCTGTTCCACTTCAGCACCAAGGAAAGCGCCGGCACCTCCGCTTGAGCCCGGCGGAGCTCCCAGCGACATCGGCTCCCGGGAAGGGATCATGAGTCCCCCCAGCATGGTTCCTTCCACGGGAGCGGTCGTGGTCGACGTCTGGGCCACCTGGTGCGGCCCGTGCCGGACCATGGAGCCCATCCTGGAGAAGGTCTCCGCCGAGTTCGCCGGAGAGGTCGACATGGTGAGGGTCGAGGCGGGGGAGAATTCCGCCCAGGCGTCCGAACTCGGGGTCATGGGTGTCCCCACCCTGATCTCCTTCCGCGACGGGAAGGAGATCGGGCGGGTCACCGGGGGCGTCGGCGAGGACGCCATCAGGGCCATGTTCGCCGCCGCGGCCGCCGGAGGCGGACCCACGCCTCCTTCGGCGAACCCCACCGACATGTTCCTGCAGGGGGCCGTGGCCCTGGTCCTGATCGTGGCCGGACTGCTGCTGGGACCGAGTTGGCCTCTCGTGGTGGTGGGCGTGGCCTTCGGGGCCTGGATGGTGTTCAATCTGGTCAAGACCGTCCGCCTAAGCCCCTCGGGTCAGGGTGGTTCCCCGAGCCGCCCGGAGGCACCCGATGGAGTCCCCTGACACCCCCAGCCTGGCCGAGCAGATCTCCGCCGAGATCGACCCGCTGTACCGCTTCGCCCTGAGTCTCAGCGGTGACCCCTCCCGGGCCGCCGACCTGGTCCAGGACACGGTGGTCCGGGCCATCGAGCGCCAGGACCAGTACCACGGTGGTTCTCTCCGGGCCTGGCTGAAGCGGATCCTGCACAATCTGGCCGTCGACCGGGCCCGGAGGGCCTCCCACGAGATGGTCGTGGAGAGGGTCGAGGACCTGTGGCGGAGCGACGACTACACCGTCGACACCGCCGACGTCGTGGCCAGGATCGCGGACCTGGAGGACCTCCGCGACGCGCTGGAGAGCCTGCCGTTCATCTACCGGGCCGCCGTGGTCCTCCACGATGCCGAGGGTCACACGGTGGCCGAGATCGCCGATATCACGGGAGTGTCGCTTCCGGCCGCCAAGCAGAGGCTGCGCCGGGGGCGCATGATGTTGGTCAGCGCACTGGACGAGAAATCGACGGCCCGCAGCCGGGCCCTACACAAGGGAGTCCCCATGAGATGCTGGGATGCCCGACAGCACATATCGGAATACCTCGACGGAGCCCTCGACGAATCCACGGCCCGGGCCGTGGAGGCCCATCTCGCCCACTGCCCCACCTGTCCACCGCTCTACGCGGCCCTGGTGAGTGTGCAGAACCGGATGGACGACCTCAGGGATCCCGACTCGGTTGTGCCGCCGGATCTGAGTGACAAGATAGAGGCCCATCTCTCGGGCGCGGGATGATCTCTCCGCCCGGTTCGGCCCAACCGGCGGAGACAGTCCATGACCAAGGTCCCCAGCACCCCTCCCCCCGGCGACAAGCCGGTCGGATCGGCGCCCCCGCCCCCGCCCTGGTGGCGGGCCTACCTGCTGCCGTTGGGCGTGCTGCTGACACTGCTGCTGCTGTTCCGGGTTCCCAGTACAACACCGGAGAAGACGGAGCTGACCTACAGCGACTTCATCTCCAAGGTCGTCGACGGCGAGGTCGACACCGCTGAGATCGCGGTCGACGGCAAGACCAGCGGCAAGCTGTCCGACGGCACCGAGTACAAGACGGTCATCCCGACCGAGCTGGCCGGTGAGCAGACCCTGAAGCAGATCGTCGACGCCGGCGTGGACATAACCGCCGACAACAAGAAGACGACCAGTGGAGACGTCATCTTCTCCATCCTGCTGGCCTTCGGACCTCTGGCCCTGTTGGTCGGGTTGTGGATCTGGATGGGAAAGAAGGCGGGGTCCCAGATGGGGGGCCTGATGGGCATCGGTCGATCGACAGCCAAGGTGTTCGACTCCGAGAAGCCCAAGACCCGGCTCGATGACGTGGCCGGCTACGACGGGGTGAAGAGGGAGGTCATGGAGATAGTGGACTTCCTCAAGGATCCCGGACGCTACAAACGGGCCGGAGCCATGGCTCCCCGGGGAGTGCTGATGACCGGTCCGCCCGGTACCGGCAAGACTCTGCTGGCCCGGGCGGTGGCCGGCGAGGCCGATGTGCCGTTCATCAGTGTCACCGGTTCGAGTTTCGTGGAGATGTTCGTGGGTGTGGGCGCGGCCCGGGTGAGGGACCTGTTCAACGAGGCCCGCAAGCGGGCCCCCGCCATCATCTTCATCGACGAGATCGACGCCATCGGCCAGCGTCGCGGCGCCAATGTGGCCATCAGCAACGACGAGCGGGAGCAGACCCTCAACCAGCTTCTGGCCGAGATGGACGGGTTCGACAGCAGCGAGGGCATCGTCGTACTGGCGGCGACGAACCGTCCCGAGATACTCGACCCGGCCCTGGTACGACCGGGACGCTTCGACCGTCAGGTGGTGGTGCCCCTGCCCACCCAGGACGACCGGGCCAAGATCCTGGCCGTGCACTGCCGGGGAAAGAAGCTCGCCGACGATGTCGATCTCGACGTCATCGCCCGCGGTACCCCGGGCTTCTCCGGAGCCGACCTGGCCAACCTGGTCAACGAGGCGGCCATCAGGGCGGCCCGCGATCGTCGCGAGGTGATCACCGCCGAGGACTTCGACGCCGCCCGGGACCGGATCCTGCTGGGTCGTCGTGAGGGCTCCAACGTGCTGCTGCCCGAGGAGAAGAGGGCGGTGGCCTACCACGAGTCGGGCCACGCCCTGGTGGCGGCCTACAGCGACAACGCCGACCCGGTCCACAAGGTGACGATCCTTCCCGCCGGCCAGGCCCTGGGGGTCACCCACCAGCTCCCGCTGCACGAGCGGCACCTCTACAGCGAGGCCTACATGTACGACCTGCTGGCGGTTCAGATGGGTGGCCGATCGGCCGAGCTGGTGGTCTTCGGTGAGGGTTCCACCGGGGCGGCCAACGATCTGGCCAACGCCACCCAGATGGCCACCCGGATGGTGCGTGAGTTCGGGCTCTCCCCCCGGATCGGGCCCATCGGGTATCCCGGCGGCGGCCCCATGTACCTCCAGGGCGGCAACGAGGTCACCTCCAAGCCCTATTCCGATGAGACCCAACGGGCCATCGATCTGGAGGTGAAGCGAATTCTCGACGAGGCCGAGTCCCGGGCGGTGAACATCCTCAAGACCCACCGCGACGCTCTGGACCGTCTGGCCGAGCGTCTGCTGGAGGAGGAGACGGTCGACGGAGCTGTCGTGTACGAGGTGGCGGGGCGGCCTCCGCCCAAGGGGGCCAGCCAGATCCTGGGGACGGCGAAGCCCCATCCCCGTCCCGAGCCCTCCACCTCGGCTCCGGCCCCCGCCGCTCCCTCCGGTGACGGTTCGACTCCGGGTTCGGACTGAGGGTTCCGGGACGCCGGGTCCCAGCCGCTGCTCCCTCCGGTGTCGGTTCGACTCCGGGTTCGGACTGAGGGTTCCGGGACGCCGGGTCCCAGCCGCTGCTCCCTCCGGTGACGGTTCGACTCCGGGTTCGGACTGAGGGTTCCGGGACGCCGGGTCCCAGCCGGGAGCGTCAGCCGATCTCGTCCAGGACCAGGGGCCGGTCCGGGGGCGGCTCATCGGATATGACCCAGGCCGCCTCCAGACGTTCGAGGGCGGCGGTCAGCTGATCCTCGGAGTTGTAGGCCACCCGGGCCAGGGCATCGCCCTCGGCCACCTCGTCACCGCGGTGGGCCAGCACCGTGATCCCCACCGCCGGGTCGATGGCGTCCTCGGCCCGGGCCCGACCGGCGCCCAGCCTCACCGCCGCCGTTCCGATGTCGAGGGCATCGCACCGGGACACGAAACCGGACCGCGGGCTGCCCAGAACGTGGGTGTGGGCCGCCCGGGGGAGCAGGGAGGTGTCGTCCACGACCCGGGGGTCACCCCCCTGGTCGGCTACGACCGATCGGAGCACGTCGAGGGCCGAACCGTCGGCGATGGCGCCTTTCATGGCGGTACGGGCGGCTCCGGAGTCGGGGGCCACCCCACCGAGCACCAGCATCTGGGACCCGAGACGGAGCACCAACTCGAGCAGTGGCCCCGATCCCTCGCCCCGCAGGAGCTCGATCGACTCGACTATCTCGTTGGCATTGCCCACCTCACGGCCGAGGGGTTGGTCCATGTCGGTGAGGAGGGCCACCACCGCGGTCGAGTGCGAGGCACCAATGCCGATCATCGTGCGGGCCAGGGTGCGGGCGTCGTCGAGGTTCTTCATGAACGCCCCCGACCCGACCTTCACGTCGAGGACCAGTCCCGAGATGTCCTCCGCCAGTTTCTTGGACATGATGGAGGAGGAGATGAGGGGAATGGAGGGGACGGTCCCCGTGGCGTCCCTCAGGGCGTAGATCTTGCGGTCGGCGGGAGCGATGGTGGCCGACTGGCCCCCGAAGACCATGCCGTTGTGCTCCAGCACCCTCTTGAACTCGTCAGGGTCCAGGGCGGTACGCATTCCCGGGATCGACTCCAGCTTGTCCCTGGTGCCACCGGTGTGTCCGAGACCTCGGCCACTGACCATGGGTACCGCCACACCACAGGCGGCGACGATCGGGGCCAGGGGGATGCTGACCTTGTCGCCGACACCGCCGGTGGAGTGCTTGTCGACCCGTGGTCGCCCCACCGAGGACAGGTCCATGATCTCCCCCGAGTGCAGCATCGCCCCCGTCCATGCCGCCAGTTCCTCCGGTGACATCCCCCGCCACACCACGGCCATGAGGAAGGCGGACATCTGATAGTCGGGAATCCGGCCCGCCGTGTAGCCCGAGATGATCCACTCGAGTTCCTCGGGCCTGAGGGTCCCACCATCGCGCTTGCGCCCGATCAACTCGGTCATCTCCATGTGGCGGGCCATCGGGTCGTGCCTCCTGTGGGAAAGGGTCCGGGTCAGATCATGGCACCGAAACCACGTTCAGTCGGACCGATCCGTAGGGGTCGAGCGTCACCCCTTCGAGGGAATCCGCCGCTCCCCACGTGACCCTTCGTGCCAGCAGGGGAGTGAGGGGTACCTGTTCGTCGATCCGGGCCGTGGCCGCCCTCACCGCTCGGGACTGTTCGGCGGGGTCCAGTGACCCCCGGGCGTCCACGAGGGCCGCGTCCAGGTCGGAGTCGGCCAGACCGGTGAAGTTGTCGGCCGAGCCGGTTCGGAGCAGGGGACCGATGACGTCGAGCACGGTGGGCGCGTCCCAGGACCAGTCGATCAGGAAGGGCCCGTCGAGAGCGCCGTCGCCGAGCGACTCCACCATTGCGAGCAGATCCATCGGAACCGGTTCCACCGCCACGCCGGGATTCTGCCCCCACTGGGCGGCCAGGGCCCGGGCCGTCGCCGCGGCCCGTGGTGAGTCGACGTGGTAGAGGCGTAGTGACTCCGGCGGCTCCTCGAGGGCCTGCCAGCGGGTCAGGGCGTCCTCGGCGTCGGTCCGGCAGGTGGCGCACGCGGATTCCGCGGAGCCGTGCAGGGGGGGGACGATGAACCGGTCCAGGGGGTCGAAGAGCTGAGGGTCGACCCTCGCCGCCAGGGTCTGACGGTCGATGGCCAGGACCAGTGCGGCCCGGAGGTCGACCTGGTCGGTGGGTGCGGTCAGGATCGGGAACCCCAGGAACACCGCGGCGGGACCGTCGGCGGCGACGGGACTCCAAGACGACCCGGGGGTGGGTGTCGATTCGGCGGTGATCATGGCGATGTCGAGTTCGGAGCGGTCGAGGGCCCCGCCGGCGTCGAGGGGGTCGGTGGGAACGATCTCCAGACGTCCGACCGGGGGCCGGGGACCGGTGTAGGTGGGGCTCCGCTCGAGTACCGCTCCCGCGCCGGGTGACCACGGGGCGGCCAGGCGGTAGGGGCCGTTGCCGATCGGTCCCGAGGGCCCCCCGGGGTTCAGATCGGCGGCGGCGACCGGTGAGAACACCGGATGGGCCAGGGCCTCGGGCAGGAGGCTGAAGGGTCGGTCGAGCACGATCCTCAGGGTGGTGGGGTCGGCGGCGGCGACACCGAGCCGTGGAGGCTGGTCGCCGTCGGTCGGGGCTCCCCAGCCGCTGATCCCCAGTACGTAGCTTCCGAGGGGGGCGAGGGGGGCCGAGGTGCGGGGATCGGCCAGCCGGGTGAAGGCATCGACGAATGACTGGGCCGTGACCGGCTCGCCGTTCTCGAACACCGCGTCGCTACGGAGGTGGAAGTCCCAGATGGCGCCGTCGTCGCTCTCCCAGGTCTCCGCCACGGCGGGCAGGGCCCGACCGTCTGGTCCCAGGGAGGTCAGTCCGTCGAACAGCAGGTCGGTGATCTCGAGCCCCGACAGGCCTTCGACGGTCGCCGGAGAGATCCCGGCCGGTTCGGGCAGGCCCACGCGGAGCGTTCCTCCCGACAGGTCGGCGGGGGTCGTGGTGCTGGTGGTTGTGGCCACCGTGGTCGGTGGAGCGGCCTGGCCGCCGCCGGAGGTGCAGGCCCCGATCAACCAGACCAGGGCCACGGCGACAGCCCCGGGGCGCAGTACCCGACCCGGTCCCCGGCCGGTCGCCTTGGCTCGTGCACTCATCGCGGGTTCTCCGTCGACGGCCGGCTGCCCCGGATGAGAAGCCTCCCGACGGTCGCCGTGGTTCCGGTGCTCACCGGAGGGGCGGGAAGTCGAGAGGAGAGAGCCCCGACAGACAGGGCTCAGCGGACACATCGGAGAGGGTCTCGAGGAAGGCCGTCACCACCTCGTGACCGCAGGCCGAGGGTGACACCCCGTGGCCCGTACCCGGGAACTCCAGGAATGTGGAGTTCGACAGCTCCCCGGCGACCCTTCGGCCGTCGGCCGGGGGGGTGATGGGGTCGAGTTCCCCTGCCAGCACCAGGGTCGGGATGTCGGAGGTCACCGGCTGGTTCTCGATCGGCGGGGCCGTACCGGCGTTCCAGTATGCGCAGGTCTCGAATGCGCCCGGTCCCTGGGTCCCCGGCCCCCGGGCCAGGGCGTCGTATCGGGCGTTCCCGGTCATGGCGGCGGTGACCTTCTCGGGGGAACTGAAGGGAACCTCCTCGTTGCAGTCCACGGAGATGAACATGCCTATGGATATGAAGTGGAGGTTGAGCAGGTTGAGGAGGTTGAGATTGTCGAAGGTGCGGGTGTCTCCTCGGCGCAGCTCGTCGATCATGGTCGGCACGAGGCGGGCCTGGTCAGCGTCGTAGAGGGCGGAGAAGGTGACATCGAACACGTTCTGTCCGACGATGCGTTCGGGGTAGGAGACCCGGGGATCGTCGAGAACATCGACGACCGAGCTGAACAGGGGTGAGGCGTCGAGGGCATCGGCGGTGTCGAACAGGGCCTGCTCGAGGTCGGGGAACACCGAAGAGCAGTCGGTGTCGGCGGCGCATGACGCCGACAGG
Source organism: Acidimicrobiales bacterium (assembly GCA_011051915.1). Lineage (GTDB taxonomy): Bacteria > Actinomycetota > Acidimicrobiia > Acidimicrobiales > Poriferisodalaceae > DRKF01. The sequence goes on from DRKF01000212.1 coordinate 8,147, forward strand.
GCTCTGAACGCCCGGCGGCCGCCGGCGGGGATGGCGGCGACACCGTCGAGCTCGATGGGGACCGTCGAGTCCAGCACCACCGATCTGACTCCTGCGGGGTGGTCCCTCATGACGGTGAGGGCCAGGCGTGTCCCGTAGGAGATGCCCAGCAGGTTCCACTCGGAGTAACCCAGCGCGGCCCGCAGCGTGTCCACGTCGGCGGCCGACTGGGCGCTGTTGAAGAGTGACAGGTCGGTCTCCCCGGCCAGGCGGGCGTGGCACTGCCGCAGGGCGGTCTCGATGGCCTTGAACGCCACCTCGTCGGCCACATCGAGGTTCTGCAGCGATGCCGGCAGCAGCTCGGGGCACTCCAGGGCCGGCTCGGAGAGCCCCACCCCCCGCTGGTCGAACACGATCACGTCACGGTCGGTGTTGAGGTAGCTCAGCACGGGGTCGTAGAGGAACCGGACGAGATCCAGGGTGTGGCCCCCGGGCCCGCCGTCGAGGTAGACCACCGGGTCGGGGCGGGCCGCGGACCGGTCGGTGGCGGAGAACACCGCGAAGCGCAGGGTGATCGTCTCGCCCTCGGGATCGGCGTGGTCGAGGGGAACTTCGAGGGCGCCGCACACCGGGCTGGTTCCGGGGGGAACATCGAAGCGACAGCTGGTGATCTCCAGATCGGACAGGTCTCC
>DRKF01000213.1 GCA_011051915.1 Acidimicrobiales bacterium
AGTCCGGGTCCATCGAGCAGGACGCCGACGTGGTGATGTTTCTCTACCGCGACGAGGTCTACGATCCCGAGTCCGCCGACATCGGTACCGCCGAGGTGATCGTGGCCAAGCATCGCAACGGGCCCATAGGCACCGTCCGTCTGGCCTGGCTGAGCCACATCACGAAGTTCGCCAACATGGCCCGGGGCACCTGAGTTCGCGCTTGGGGGTTCTGGGTTCGCCCGGCGGGCTGTGGGGGATACACCCGGGGCAGTGGAGACCTCGGATCCCGGGTGCCGGAGGCACCGAGCGAGGAGGGATCGTGGTCTCCACTGAACCCCTGGTGTGTTTGTCGGTGCGGGCGGGTACCGACACTGGTGGTTTCGCCCCGATCGGCCCGGAACTTGAGAACTATCCCGGCCCGGTCCTGGTCAGGTGAGTTCGGCCCCGGCCAGAATCAGTACCACCGCCAGCAGGATCAGGGCCGCCAGACCCAGGACCACCCCGAACTCCCCCATGAAGCCCCCGGCCAGGAGGCCCACACCTCCGACGAACAGAGCGGGAAGCAGCAGGGTGGGACCCTCACCGGAGGTTCCACGTTCCTGGCTGACCACCCGGTGGACCAGGGCGGCGAGCAGCATCCCCGCCGCCAGTACCACGGCCAGGGCGATGGGACTGAGAATTCCCACAGCCAGGCCCACGAGGACAGTGGTGATGAGCACCTGGGTCCGGCGACTCACCGTACCGACCCTTCGGCTCGTCCCGGGTCCGACATCACGAGACCAGGCTGGCCAACGACCAGACGACGGCAACCAGGCCGATGGCGATCATCATCACGGAACGGGCCAGGGGCGGCCGGACCAGTTCCCCCTCGCCGGGGTGGTCCTGGGGCCGGAGAAGAGCCATCACGGTTCCGACCACCATGGCGCCGCCGAGGGCCATGAGCAGCAGGGGCAGGAGATCCTCACCGAGAAACAACGTGACGCCTCCGGATCGAGCCCACTTCGCGGGTTGCCTGTGCCGTTGTGGGCCCGGAGCGGACCACGGGTGACGGAAATCGGTGAGTGTGTGGTGTCATCAGAGGGCCCGGGCCAGAAGTAGTCGGGTCGGGTCGGGTCCGAGGCCGGTGATCTCCACAGCCCCACCCGAGGCCGGTATCAGTGCGGTGTCGCCGGTCCGCAGTTCGACGCCGTCGGCCCGGATCGCCTCGGTGACGGCCCGGGCCGAACCGGAGACGACCGTGAGTGTGTGGACGTACCCGTCAGTTGGCACCGTGCCGCCCTGTTCACCCACCGCCAGCTCGTCGATCCAGAAATAGTCGCACGAGACCAGACGCTCCCGGCTCAGTGCCGGTGTCGGCGGTATATCGACGTGGACGGGGTGAGCGGGTCCGAGGGAGTAGTCGACCACTTCGAGGGCCTGCTGCAGGTGGATCTCCCTGGGCTTTCCGTCCAGGCCCATGCGGTCCCAGTCGTACATCCGGTAGGTCACGTCGGAGGTCTGCTGGATCTCGCACAGGACCACGCCGGCCCGGATGGCGTGGGTCTGGCCGGCCGGGACGAGGATGCAGTCGCCGGGGCGGACGGGAATCTCGGCCAGGTAGTTCCGGACGCGGGAGGTACCGGCGTCGCGCCGGAAGTCCTCGGGGCGGGTCCCCTCCTTCAGTCCGCAGATCACCGCGGCCCCCGGTTCGGTCTGGAGAATGAACCAGGCCTCGGTCTTGCCCACACCGGTCGGGGACTTGGGCCCGTCGGGAGGATGGATCTGCACGCTGAGGTCGTCGTTGGCGTCGATCAGCTTGACCAGGAGGGGGAACCGGCCGTCGACGGTGGGACGTGACCGGCCCAGGATCTCCTCGGAGTGGGCTTCCATCAACTCCCGCAGGGTCTTCCCGGCGTGGACCCCCGAGCGGACGACGCTTTCGTTCCCGGGATAGTCGCTCAGTTCCCAGCTCTCACCCAGAGGACCGTCGAAGGGTGGCTGGAGTCCCAGGAGTTCGTTCAGGTGGTGACCACCCCACACCTTCTCCATCAGGATGCGGTCGAACACGAGGGGGGACAGGACACTTCGGGGGTGGCTCATCAGAAGAACATGCTGCCATGCCCCGGATCGAGGCCGTGCATGTCGGCGTTCCGGTCCAGCGCGGAGTCCCGGCGGCGGCTCCGGGCGTCGGGGAGCTCGACGACGGCCTGCCTGGCGAGAGCCACCGGGTGGCCGATGTGGTGCATAGCCTCACCGGTGATGTCGATGTCGCGGTGTCGCATGGCCCGGGTCGGTATCCGATGGGGCAGCGGCCCGGAGCTGGAGGACAGGGGACCATGAGGATCGTCGGACTGCTGGGCGGGATGAGCTGGGAGAGTTCGATCGAGTACGAGAGATTGATCAACGAGGGTGTGAGACGAGAGCTGGGCGGAACCCACTCCGCCGACCTCGTGATCCGCAGCTTCGATCTCGCGGCGATCGAGTCCCTCCAGGAGAGGGGCGACTGGGAGGAAGCGGGACGTATCCTGGCCGGGGCGGCCCGACGTCTGCAGGAATCGGGGGCCGAGGTGATCGTGCTGTGCACCAACACCATGCATGTCGTGGCCCCGGCCATCGAGGCCGCCATCGACGTCGAGTTCCTGCATCTGGCCGACGCGACCGCCGATGCGGTCCGACGGGTCGGCGTGCGCCGGGTCGCCCTCCTGGGCACCCGGTACACCATGGAACAGGACTTCTACCGCGGCCGCCTCGAGGGCCACGGTCTGGAGGTCCTGGTACCCGAGGAGCCCGATCGCACCCTGGTTCACGACGTCATCTACGACGAACTCGTCCGTGGTGTGGTCGAGGAGCGGTCCCGAGGGGCCTATCTAGAGGTGATCGACCGGCTCGTCGACCGGGGAGCGGAGGGGGTCATAGCCGGGTGCACGGAGATCGAGCTCCTCGTTCGGCCCGAGGACGTCGACCTGCCCTACTTCCCGACCACCCGCCTGCACGCCGAGGCGGCCGTGGCCGCAGCCCTGGCCGCGGAACCGGAAGCCCGCTGATCCCCGCCGAAGCGATCCCGTCAAGGAACCCCGTGGGTCGGTGCCGGGGTGCTGATCCGGCTTTTGTGAGTCCGGGGGACCGTGTGGGGGTCCGTGGGTCTCACAGATGGGGATCTGGTCGGGCTTTTGTGAGTGTGGGGGTCGGTGTGGGGGTCCGTGGGTCTCACAGATCGAATGTCTCAGCCCGCTGGTTGAATCTCTGCATGCGGAACTTGGATCAGGTGGCGGGTTTGGCGAGGGATCAGCACGGTCTGGTCACGACAGCGCAGCTCCGCGCCTCGAATGTGACCAAGGCTCGGCAGCGTGGTCTGGTGGCTTCCGGCGTTCTCGTCCCGGTACGGCGCGGGGTACTCCGATGGTCTGCGGTGCCGGCCACATGGGAACAGAGCTTGCTGGCGGCGATTCTCACCCCGGGCTCTCGCCTGGTGGCCAGCCACAGGTCGGCGTTGAGGCTTTGGGGGTTACGCACCAGGTTCGACGGGCTCGAGGTCACTGTTCGCTACCCGGCCGACCGCAGGATTGCCGGAGTGGATGTCCACCGCTCGGTCGACCTGGAACCCGTCGACGTGGTCACCGTGGGCGGGATCCCGGTCACGA
>DRKF01000214.1 GCA_011051915.1 Acidimicrobiales bacterium
CAGGGTCACCTCTGCTCCCGCCGCCTGGGCCGAGGCCGACCAGCGGGCCGGGAAGTTCTCACAGGCGGAGAAGTTGCGGCGGACCCTACCCCCCGACACCATCCGGCCCCGGTCGATGATGCCGCACCCCTCGATGCTGGCATCGCTCACCACCAGACGATCCGACACCGTGGCCGGGAAGTTGCGCACCATCATGTTGCCGACGGAATCGCCGGCCACCGCCACCCTCCGGGGAAGGCTGGCGAGTGTGGTGGGAACCGCGACCGTGGTGGATGTCGATTCGGGTGTCGTCGTCGGTTCGGCGTCGGGGAGGGTCGTGGACGAGACGGTCGGTTCGGGTTCGGTTCGGCCGGGCGCCTCGTCCACGGTGCCGGAGGGGTCCGTGGGGTCCCCCGACCGGGTGGAGGTGACCGAGGCCGCGGGGGCCGGGCCGAGGGAACCGGCCAGCTGCACCGCGGGATCGATCGGGCGGGCCCGAACCAGGGCCGAGCCGAGTACGGCCGTGGGGAGGGCGAGGGCGGCCAGGGCGGCCAGCCCGAGGGCAGCCGTGCGACGGCGTGGGGCACCTTCGCTGGCCTTCCACCGGTTCCAGGCCCGGCCGAGAGCACCGTGGCGTATGGGGGTCTCCACGTAGGTGAAGCTGAGTTCGGTGATGACCACCGTGAGGGCCAGACGGATCGCGTCGAGCTGCCAGCCCGAGAGAGTCACGTCGAACCGGGGTCGGGTGAACACGATTATCGGCCAGTGCCACAGGTAGAGGCCGTACGATCGCAGTCCGATCCAGCGGAACACGGGGTTGCCGAGAACCCGGGTCAGCAGGCCCGAGGCGGGATGAACCAGGGTGGCGATCAACACCGCGGTCAGGGCGGCGACCAGCAGGAAGCCGCCCCGGTACAGGCCGGGCCGGAACTCGTCCAGACGGGCGAAGGCCCAGATCAGCCCGGCCAGGGAGGCGAGGCCCGCCAGTTCGAGGCCGGGGCCCACTCCGGGGCCTACCCTGCTCGACAACCGCCACGGTGACCATGTCACGGCCAGAACGGCGCCCACCAGTAGTCCGGCCGAGCGGGTGTCGGTCCCGTAGTAGATGCGGGAGGGATCGATTCCCGGTTCGTACAGCAGGGCCATCAGGGCGGTGGCGGCGAGGGCCACCACGATCATGGCCCCGACCACCCGGGCCATACGGCGGGCGTTGTAGCGCAGGGCGAGGGTGAAGACGAGGGGCCACAGGAGGTACCACTGTTCCTCGATGGCCAGGGACCACAGATGCCGGAACGGCGAGGGTCGGCCCAGGGCCTCGAAGTAGGAGACCCGGCTGAAGGTCAGGTACCAGTTGGTCACGTAGGTGAGCGAGGCCGCCACGTCCCCCTTGATGTCGGCCAACTCGTCGGGGAGGGCCAGGGCCATGAAGGCGGTGACCCCCGCGACCAGCACGAACAGGGCCGGCAACAGGCGGCGGGCCCGTCGGATCCAGAACTGGCGAAGCTCGATACGGCCTTCCCGCAGGAACTCGGCGTACAGCAGCGACGTGATCAGAAAACCGCTGATGACGAGGAACACCTCGACCCCGAGGAACCCACCCGGTGCCCAGGCGTAGCCGAGGTGGTAGGCGATGACCGCCACCACGGCGATGGCCCTGAGGCCGTCGATGGCGGGGTTGTAGCCCAGGCGCGGGGTCACGTCCCGGCCGCCCGCGGCGGGAGAGCCGTTGGGGGCCGGGGACCGGCTCAGGTCTGCTCTCCGCCTCGGACGCCGGAGGGGGACTCCGAGGGTTCGGAGCCGGCCGTCTCCACCGGATCGGCGTCGGGATGGTCGACCCTGCCGCGCACTCTGAGCGTGAGTCCCTCGGAGTTGGTACCCGTTCCGGTGGCCAGATCGAACTCCCAACCGTGGAGACCGCAGGTGAGCCTGCCGTCGCAGACGGACCCCATGCGGGCCAGGGAGGCCTTCTGGTGGGGACACCGCGACTCGACGATCCAACCGTCGAGTTCGATCCACTCGACGTCGTCGTCGGCCAACTGGGCCCCGTAGTACTCCTCGGCGTATCTCATGCGGTCCATCGAGAGGGACTTGAAGAAGGTGTAGACGTACTCGTTGTAGGGACCGTCGCGCCGGGCGGTGAAGCGACACGACAGGAAAAGCTCGTTGCACCAGTCGCCGGTGCGGTTGCGGACCGCGGCCTCGAGGAGTGGGCGGGCCATCCCGAACTCGAAGGGGGTGCGTTCCCCGGGTTCGAGGGCCCGGACCCGTCCGGCGGGCATGTCGATCACTATGGCCAGTCCGTCGTCGGTACGCAGCGTCACCGGTGCTCCGACTCCTTCCCGGGTGTGGTGGGCGATGGCCAGGATCGGATCCAGCCATTCGGTCATCTCGGCCAGGAGATCGGTGGTGTCGGTGGGCCACGAGGCGTGCTCGGTGGCGATGACGTCGGCCATGTCCTCGCGGTACCGCTCGAGGTAGGCGGCCTTGTCGGCGAAGATGGCCCGGACCTCGGACTCGGGCATGGGGTGCACGATGGTGCCGTCGCCGGGGCCTCCCACCTCCAGCGAGGTCCCCGGAACGGTCAGGTGGGCCTCGTCGTGGCCCACCGAACGGAGATGGTCGATGAACACGGTGGCATCGGGGAAGATCGAGGGTCGACCACCGGGGAGGTCGTTGAGATCCATCATGCCCTCGTCGATGAAGCACGGGGGCCCGGCGCTGGGGACGACGTGGCGGGCACCCACCATCTCTATGTAGGTGGTGGCCCGATCCAGCTGGCGGCGTCTCTTGGCCTCGATGAGACGGAACTCCTCCTCCTCGGGGATCTCGTAGACCATCGGGTACCAGATGGCCCCCGAGTACTGCAGCAGGTGGGCGTCGACGGGGCCGAACGCCTTCACGAAGTCGAGGTCGGCGGGGTGGGCGTCGTTCTGGTCCAGCACCACCGCCGTGGGGTCGGCCACGGCGAGCATGGAGTCACCCATGGGCCCGATGTGGGGACCGGCCAGGCTCTGTATCCCGATCCGGAGGTCCCCGTCGAGTTCTATGACCTCCCCGTTGGAGGTACGGACGAAGCGGGTGAAACCGATGTCACGCAGGGCGTGTTCGAGTACGTCGACCCCGTAGGCGGGGAGCAGGACGGTGGCGTCCTTGGAGACGTGCTCGGTGAGGAAGCGGGGATCGAGATGATCACGGTGGAAGTGGGAGATGTACAGGTAGTCGGGGTTGGACAGCGGGGTCGGGTCCAGTCCGTCGTTGCGGGGAAAGACGAACCAGGAGCCGAAGAACGTGGGGTTGAACCACGGATCGCAGAGGATCGAGCCTCCGGTGGTCTCGATCAGGAATCCGGCGTGGCCGGTACTCGTGACGCGCATGTGAGTTCCTGGGGCAGATGAGGGGAAAGGGCGGTGCCCTTGGGGTGGACTAGCGGCAGCGGTGGCTGCGCCGAAAGGTGCGCTCGCGACGAACTCTGCCTCACCCCGTCGAGGCTACCCTCGGGTATAGGGCCGAGGGTTCATGCCCTCTCTCGGGTGCCGGGCGGGGGTTCAGGCCCCCAACCGTCGCATAACATTGCAGATGAGTGCATAAGCCCGTACACTCGTCCGAATGGCAGATCCGACAAGACAGCCAGAACCGACGAGACCGCCTGATCCGGCGGGCTCGGTCGAGGGTGAGTCCTCGGGCTCGCCGGGGAGTTCCGGTGGGGGCGTGAGGGTCGGCGTAGTCGGAGCCTCGGGGTACACGGGAACGGAGTTGCTGAGACTCTGTGCCGCCCATCCCGACTTCGAGGTCGTGGCCGTCACCGGCGATTCCATGGCCGGTACCAGGGTCCGCGACCTCTACCCGAATCTGGCCGCGGCCTACGGCGACCTCCGGTACTCCAGCTACGACCGGAGCGATTTCGCCGGCCTCGACCTGGTTTTCCTGGGCCTTCCCCACGGGACGTCCCAGCCCATCGTGGCCGAGCTGTTCGGCCGGGTCGGTGTCGTGGCCGACATGGGGGCCGACTTCCGCCTGGACGACGCCTCGCTGTACCCCACCTGGTACGGGGCGGAGCACACCCATCCCGAACTCCTGCCCGAGTTCGTCTACGGCCTTCCGGAGTTTCACCGCGAGGCACTGCGCGGAGCCCGCGGCATAGCGGTACCCGGCTGCTACCCGACGGCCGCCATCCTGGCCCTGGCACCTCTCGTCGAGGGCGGTGTGGTCAGGTCGTCGGGGCTCATCGTCGACGCCGCCTCGGGGGTGAGCGGGGCCGGAAGGGGACCCCGGGCCAATACCCAGTTCTGCGCCGTCGACGAGAACCTGGCTGCCTACGGACTCGACGGTCACAGGCACACCCCCGAGATGGACCAGGCCCTCGGGGGCCCGGTGCTGTTCACACCCCACCTGGCGCCCATGAACCGGGGCATCCTGGCCACCTGCCACGGACAGCCGATGCCGGCGGGGGAGGGGCTGGGATCCGCCGAGGTGCTCGACGTCATGAGGGCCCGCTACCGGGGGGAGCCCTTCGTGGTGGTCTGCGAGGGATCCCCGTCCACCAAGGCGGTGATGGGCTCCAACGTGGCCCAGGTCGGAGCCCGGGTCGATTCCCGCACCGGCCTGGTCACCGCGTTCTGCGCCATCGACAATCTGTGCAAGGGCTCGGCCGGCGGCGCGATCCAGAGTGCGAACATCGCCCTGGGCCTCGATGAGCGGAGTGGCCTTCCGCTGGTGGGTCTGCTGCCATGAGCCGTCCTTCGATGGAGGAGTACCTGGCGAAGGCCGAGGTGCTCGTCGAGATGCTGCCCTACATCCGGCGCTTCCGCGGGAAGGTCGTCGTGATCAAGTTCGGCGGCCACGCCATGGTGG
>DRKF01000215.1 GCA_011051915.1 Acidimicrobiales bacterium
CCCGCCGTCGCGGTGTCGTCGTCCACGACAGTGACGGTGTGCCCCGCGGCCTGGAGATGGTTACGCACTGTGACATCGGCCCCCGGTGGTGCGGTGCTGCCCGCCACGTACAAGATATCCAACGGGCCGCTCGGGTCTGGGGCTGGGAGCCTCGGGGATTTCCGTGGGGTTCGACGTTGGGGGAATCCGGGGGAGAGTCTTTCGCGGTGTAGGCGGTGGCGGGTTTGCCGTTGGGGGGGGTCAGGTCGGGGGGGGGGGGGGTGGTTGTGTTGTTTGTTCGTGGGGGGGGGTCTTGAGGGGGGTTGCCCGCTTTCGGGCGGTGAGCGCTGCGGTGGTGAAGCCTGGGAGGAGTAGGAGGTAGGCGAGTATGAGGTGTCCTGTGGGAGCGGCGATGAGGAACCCCACTCCGGTCGTGGTGGTGAGGAGTGTCAGGGTGACCCAGCGCGGGTCGTTCCACAGGACGCTGGGCGGTCTGTCGTTGAGCCGTTCTGGGGGTGGTCGGTTTTCGAGTTGGTCGATGTTGGGGTAGTTGATCTGGTCGGCGCCTGGGGTCTTCTGGAGGTGTTTGCGGATTCGGGCGACGACTCGGGCTCGGTCCCCGTCGATGAAGGGGTCGACGAGCAGGATGAAGGTCCAGTGTCCGAGCCGGTGGTCGGTTCCGTCGCGGGTGGTGGCGTTCAGCCAGTGCACGGTCCGGTCTTCGACGAACGCGATGGTTTCTATGGACCGGGCGGGGATCCGTTTTCTGATCTGGTAGGCCCTTTTCACTCCTTTGGGTCCTACGAGTAGGGTGCCGTGGAGGAATATCCCCAGCATCATCAGAAGATTCACCGCGGTCATGATGGAGGCTATGACCCGGCTTTCGGTGTCCACGCCGTAGAGCGCGCCCCAGCCCATGAACACCGCTCCGATGAGGAAGAAGAGCAGTATCGAGATGCCGAGGCGGGGGTGGACCATCACCAGGCGGGTTCTGCGTGAGGGCATTAGCGGACCCGGTTCGGGTGACGCATGGTCTGTGCTGTGACACCTGGGGAGGAATACATAGTGTTCCTCACTTCCGTTCCTATTCGGAGGTGCGGTACTTCGGGAAGTTGTCCTCGAGAGCGAACCCGAGCCGGTAGGCGAGTTCGAAGAACTCACCCGGGAAGAGATCGACATGGCTCCAACCCTGGAGAGGTATGTACAGCGAGGTCAGACCAATCGCGGCGACCGCGTTCCGGCCCAGGTTCCGGGCCGTCAACGCCATCGCGGTCGCAAATCTGAAGTCGTTGTCCTCGAGCCCAACGGTCAACAGCTGCCAGTAGCAAACGGACCGGTCAACAAGCCCGGGCAGGAACCTACCCAAGTACGGCAAGGCCCGGTCTGGCAGCAGATCGTTGCGCTCGGGGATACCGAGCCGCCGGCGCGGCCGCCTCCCATGCCGGAACGACCATGCCGATCCGTGATCAGCCACGAACCCGAACCCGGACACCAGATCACGACGGCACAGACTCAGCTCCAAAGTGTCGAAGGTCGGATCATCGATCATCGTGGGCCCACCGAACTCGATCGGGGCGACCCTCATGACCTCGAGGAACTCGGCCTCGGGATCGGACTCCACCTCCATGATCACAGCCGAGCAGTACACGGAACCTCTCTCCCAGCCGCGCTCGCCTCAACAACACCGAACGAACACCGCCTGTGGCTACCAGGGACTGTCATCGATGCGGGTCCATCGGGCGAGCCTCGGTGAAACTCTCATCGAACGCCTTCCAGAACGCATTCCCGAAGTCGAAGATCGGCCCATAGGAGGGACCCCTGCCCAGCCACCCCTCACACGGCACGTAGGTGGCGGTGAAACCGACCGACGCCACACACCTGTGGCCCAGACCGTGAGCGGTGAGAGCGATCCCAGTGGCGAGTTCACCGTCCTCCCGGTCCAGATCGGCGACGGACAGGAACCCGTACTTCGCGTCCACGGGCATGGAAGGAGGCAGCCACGGATGCGGGACCGTCCCACCAGTGTTCGCTCTCAGAAAGGCCCGGATCCGCTCACGATGGGCCTCGTCGTCAAACGCGTCCAAGAAGTCTTCGCTCGGTGGGTAGTCCTCGCGCAGGAAATCGCGGTCGGGGACAGCGAAACGAGCCGCGGGGTGACGGCGGTACCCCGGGGAGTGCGCCACCCAGCTCTCGCGTACCCAACCGAAGTGATCAGGGGCATCGAACCGGCGAAGCGTACCGTCCAGACTGTCATAGGGAGGTTCACGCAGCTGAAGCGGACCGTCGACCTCCAGTGGAGACCGGCGGAGCACCTCTTCGAACTCCTCGACGGGATCCCCCTCGATCGACATCGTCACCACACTGACCGGAATCATCCCACCCCCACAACGACCGCCTCAAGTACCAACAAACAAGCCCAACACAGGCTAGCGGGATCGTTAAGCTCCCCGAGGAAGTCCCCGTCTCGACTCCATATCGAGGGAGTCTGCCGCGCAGCCCAATCAGAGACGATCCACTTTCTGCAGTGAACACCAGAAAGACCCTCGCATCCGAGACGTGATACCTGCGCCGGGCCGGACACCGTCGTGTAGAGCCTTGTTCCCCGGTCCGATCGTCAGTAGGCCCGGTCAGGAACCTGTTGACTATCGAATCCGGTTCGCTGATGTTCTCTGCCCGATAGCCGGCCCACCAGTTGATGGCGTCGATCCACGCCGTGGCGCGGCGGTACGAGAGCAGGGCGGATCCGGGAAGATCCACCCGCTCACCGTTTCGCAGGAAGATCTCGATTCCCCCGACCGTCGCCGCCATCCAGGACACCCGCCCTTCTGTCGCCATGACGACGTCACCTCTGGTCCAGTGCAGCGGTCTTCGCAGGGAACCTGCCATCAGGCCCTCATCGGTGAGCTTGACCGCGAACCTCGCCTGCCGGACCCAGACCCCCGACACCAGCAGTGCCAGTAGCAGTTTGGGGACACTGAACTCGATCGCACACCAGGTCACGATGCCGACGCAGGTCACCAGAAGCGGCAGGCTATGAGGATTCCCGAACAGCTCTCCGGTCAGGTCGCGCCGGAGAAGAACCGGGCTCTCACCGGTCGTACTCGGGATCTGCGGATCACCGGCTGCCTCCAGCTCACGAATGGCCCGCAGTACGTCGGGAGCCCCGGTTCCCGCCGGTCGATCGAACTCACAACCGAGCTTGGTGGCCAGCTCTTCCAGGACTGAAACGACGTGCTCCGCGGGGTCAGGGCACGCCAGCACCAGGAGCAAGGCAGGATCAGCTTCCGCACCCTTGCCGGTGGTTCGGCGCTTCAACGTGGCGAAAATATGCCATCCCTGCAGCTTCCCGGTGTCACAGTCTCTGACGTCTCTGGCCTGTAGACGGCCTATCTCCGGCGGCTGGATCTTGTGGGCGAAGTAGGGCCCAAAGCGCAGTCTCGAAGGGCCCATTATCGCTACCGTGCTGGCGACCCGGGCCCACAGAACAGTACCAAGTACTGCTCCTGCGATGAGCTTCGCCGAGAGTTCGATGCTGCTGGCGCCGGATGAGTCTGGAATGTAGATCTGAGCCAGGATGAGAACTGGAAGTGCGGCCGTCGCCAGAAGGCTGAAGAGCAGCCTCCACCGTGATCCAAGCACAATCGTCAGATCGCCGAGGATCTTGCAACGTAGACACGGTTTCATGGGCCCATTTCCTTTGCGGGGGCGTTGTCCAGCTCTCGGTGAGGCAGGGTCGTGTACCACCAGGACCTTGCGGGCGTTCAGGGACGCTTGGGACGGTGGTTCTAGGTGTTCGTGGGCTCCTTCTCGCCGCGGCCCCCATCAGACCTTGCCGATCTCCGCATTCTCGGGGTCGGCCCACTTCAGTCTCATCGGATGGACCTTGTGTCCGGCTACCAGACAGTCGTCCCGGAGTTCGACCCGAACCTGTAGCGAAAGGAGCCACTGTCCGAGAAAGATCGAGGTGAAGACAATCCCCACAGCGCTTACCGCGCTGAGAGCGAGGCTCAGTCCACCGACGAAGAGCAGGTAAGCCTCCGCTCTGCCTATCGGCCCGCCGAGCGGCAGGCCAACAAGATCGCGTCTCAGTCGCATTGTCGATCAACACCTCCGCTGAACGCTGGATCGACTGCCTTCGACGTGGGCTGATAGCCCGCAACCTCGTCCGGATCCGACATCAACTCGAACTCCTCGTCATCAACCACGTGCCGAACTACAACGATTGCCGACCCAACCGCGTGACCCACGCCAAGGAGAGGAGGCCTGAGAACGACACCGGAGACAGGCCCCTGCCGGCGAGCCACGCCATCGGAACCAACCGCTGCGACGGCCACCTCGAGCAGCTCGAGGTCGAGCACCG
>DRKF01000216.1 GCA_011051915.1 Acidimicrobiales bacterium
CCTGGAGATCGGCCAGGACCTCGGCGATGGTGGAGGCTTCCCGCCCGGCGTTCGTACCCGGTCCCACCGGTGAGGTCGCCTTGACGCGTACGGCGGTCACCGCGGCGAGGGCCACCACATGGGTGTGGGCTCCCGAGTCGAGGGAAAGGTGGTCATCGCCCACGGCGGTCACGGTGCCGGCGATACCGGGCCCGGTCGTGGACAGTTCGATCCTGGTGCCCTGGGTCGCCGACGCCAGCAGAACCGCCGCCAGACCGGTCTCCTCCCGGAGCTGGGCCTCGAGGTGGTGCCTGCGTCGCCGGCTCTCCACGGCTCGATCCACGGCGGCCTCGGCGGCCCAGCGCTCGGGTTCTATCGGCGGACTGGCCATCACCTCTGCCTATCACCCAGGGCCGGTCGTGGGGTATCCGGTGCCTATAACCGGCACCCGCCGAGGGGTATCCGGTGCCTGTCGCCCGGGACCCGTCGAAGGGTATCCGGTGCCTGTCGCCCGGGACCCGTCGAAGGGTATCCGGTGGCTGTCGTCCGGGGCCGGTCGGGAGGCGCGCGGTGCCGGCGGGAGTCGCGGTGGTGGGGCCCGGACCACCGGCTGGCCCAAACCGACAGGGAGGCGGGGGTGCGGCCGGATAGCCTGGGGCCAAAGAGCCGCATCACAGGAGTTTCGTGGCAGCAACCTCAGGCACAGCAATACCGTCGGGACCGGTCGACAGCCCCCTCGACCACCTCGTGAAGATCCGGGTTCCGGGCAACCATCTGATGACACCCCTGTTGGGCAATCGTGACCAGTTCCTGCGGATGGTCCGATCGGAGTTCCCCCAGGCCGAGATCCATGTACGGGGCAACGAGATCACCGTCGGCGGCCCTAGCACGGTCCAGATCGACCATGTGGGCCGGGTTTTCGAGGAGCTGGTGGTTCTTCTCCAGGCCGGACACATGATCGACTCCGAGGGAATCGAACGGACCATCGACATGGTGCGCTCCGACGAGAGGCCCAGCCAGGTTCTGGGTTCGACCATCGTCAAGGCCCCCTCGGGACTGGTGGTCAGGCCCAAGAGCGCGGGCCAGAAGCGCTATGGAGAGGCCATCCGGCGCAACACCGTCACGTTCGGCATCGGTCCGGCGGGTACCGGGAAGACCTGGCTGGCGGTGGCCCTGGGGGTCGAGGCCCTGATGAGCAAGACCGTCAAGAGGATCATCCTCACCCGTCCGGCGGTGGAGGCCGGTGAGAGGCTGGGGTTCCTGCCCGGCGACCTGATGGCCAAGGTCGATCCCTATCTCCGACCGCTGTACGACGCCCTCCACGACATGCTCGACGCCGAGGCCGCGGCCCGGATGTTCGAGAGAGGGGTCATAGAGGTCGCCCCCCTCGCGTTCATGAGGGGCCGCACCCTCAACGACGCCTTCATCATCCTCGACGAGGCCCAGAACACCACCCCCGAGCAGATGAAGATGTTCCTGACCCGGATCGGTTTCGGCTCCCGGGCCGTGGTCACCGGCGACGTCACCCAGGTCGACGTCGCGGGTGGTCGCAGTGGTCTGGTCGACCTCGAGAGGATCCTGGGCGACATCGAGGGTGTGTCCTTCGTCCGCCTGGGTCGGGGCGACATCGTCCGTCACCGGATCGTGCAGGAGATCGTGGACGCCTACGAACGGGCCCCGTCACGGTGACCCCGCCACGCCCGCCCTCGTTCCGGAGGGGCCCGCGTCGCGTCGGGGACCCGGGACAGGTGGAGGTCTTCGTGGCCGATGAGCAGGCCGACGTCGCCGTCGACACCGGTCGCTACGCCGATCTGGCCACCCGGGTGCTCGAGGACGAGGGTGTTCGGGGCGACATCGAGTTCGCCCTGCTGTTCGTCGACGAGGCCACCATGGCCGAGCTGAACAGCACCCACATGGGGAAGAGCGGTCCGACCGACGTCCTCGCCTTTCCCATCGACCAGGTCCTGCTCCGTGGCGGGCGGATGCCCGATGCCTCGCGGAACGGCCCGCCCCGCCGCGACCCCCCGGCGGCCGAGGGTCCCATCCTTCTGGGCGATGTGGTCGTATGCCCCGCCGTGGCGGGGCGAAACGCCGCCGATCACGGTGTGTCCGTGTGTTCGGAGCTGGATCTGCTGGTCGTCCACGGGATCCTCCACGTGCTGGGCATGGACCATGCCGAACCCGGGGAGACCGAGGCCATGAAGGCCCGCGAGCAGATGCACCTGGCCGCCTTCGCCGCCGCCCGGGGCGAGGACCACTGAGATGAGCCCACTGCTGACCGGGGTCGTCGTATTCGTCCTGACCGCCGTGGCGGTGGCCGCCCGCCTGGTGGAGACGGTTTTCGTGAGGCTGGGCCGGGCCCGGGCCCAGAGCATCGACGAGTCGCTGGGTTCGGACCGACTGGGGGTCCTGGTGGCCGATCGCTACCGGATCGTCGGCCCGGCCTCGCTGATCCGTCTGGCGGCGATCATCGCCTCGGTCACCATCCTGGTGCTGGCAGTCAGAGACACCAACGGCGTCGGTGTGGTCGCGGCGGCCGTGGCTGCCTATGCGGTTCCGGCCTACCTGCTGGTGGAGGTCCTGCCGGCCCGGTGGGCCCTCGAGAACAACGACCATCTGGCCCGGGTGCTGGCCCGCCCCGCCGCCGCCGTGGCCTCGTTCGGTCCCCTGCGCTGGCTGACCGGCCTGTTGGGAGCGATCATCGGTCCTCTCTCGCCCTCCATCGGGCGACCGACCGAACAGGTCATATCCGAGGACGAGTTGCTGGCGATGGCCGAGGCGGCGGCGGAGGCCGATGTCATCGAGTCCGACGAGGCCGGCCTCATCGAGTCGATAATCGAGCTGGGTGACACCATCGCCCGGGAGGTGATGGTCCCCCGCCCGGACATGATCACCGTTCCCCGCGAGGCGAAGGTCAGAGACGCCATCCGTCTGGTGCTCGATCACGGGTTCACCCGATTACCGGTCATCGGTGAGGACGTGGACGACGTGGTGGGGGTCGTCATCAGCAAGGACCTCATGAGGGCTCACCTGGCCGGTCTGCTGGACGAGCCGCTGGAGGAGGCCGGGGTCATACGCGATCTGCCCTTCGTGCCGGAGTCCAAGAAGGTCGCCGAGCTGATGAGGGAGATGCAGGGTGCCCACATGCACATGGCGATAGTGGTCGACGAGTACGGGGGTACCGCGGGCCTGATCACCCTCGAGGACATCATCGAGGAACTGGTGGGTGAGATCGTCGACGAGTACGACGACGAACAGCCCCTCATCGAGGAGCTCGCCGACGGCGACATCCGTGTCAGCGGTCGCCTGGGGGTCGACGAGTTCCGTGAGCTGCTCGACGTGGAGTTGCCCGACGGCGAGTGGGACACCGTGGGCGGTCTGCTACTCGATCTGGTGGGTCATGTGCCCCGGGCCGGGGAGTCGGCCCAGTGCGACGGTGTCTCGTTGACGGCGGAGAGGGTCGAGGGTCGTCGGATCGAGACCCTGAGGGTGAGCCGGTGACCGAGGACCCGACACGTGAGAACACCGCGCCTGCCGGCCGAATGACCGAGGACCCCGAAGCCGGTGACACCGCTCCGCCCGACCGGGTGACCGGGGACCGCGCCGGGGGTGGAACAGAGTTCCTCTCGGGATTCGCCACCCTGGTGGGCCGTCCCAACGCCGGTAAGTCGACCCTGCTGAACCGGATTCTGGGTACCAAGGTCAGCATCGTCTCCGACAAGCCCCAGACCACCCGTCACCGGGTGATGGGCGTCCACAACCGACCCGGCGCCCAACTGGTGTTCGTCGACACTCCCGGGATCCACAAGCCGGTGTCGGCCCTCGGTCGCAGACTCAACACCACCGCCACCGACGCCCTCGACGACATCGACGTACCGGTGCTGGTGGTGGACGCCACCGCCCCGTTCGGAACCGGTGACCGCTATGTGGCCGACCGGCTGGGTCAGGGGTTCGTGGTGGTGGTCACCAAGATCGACCGGGCCCGTCCGGCTCAGGTGGCCGATCAGCTGGCCCTGACCTCCGATCTCCCTGCCGAGGCCTGGTTTCCCGTGTCGGGGGTGACCGGGGAGGGGGTCCCCGAGCTCCTCGACCATCTCGTGTCCCGCCTGGGACCGGGCCCCATGTACTTCCCCCCCGACATGGTGACCGACGTACCCGAACCGTTCCGGGTGGCCGAACTCGTGCGGGAGCAGCTTCTGGCGAGGTTCCGTCAGGAGCTGCCGTATTCGATCGCCACCCGGATCACCGAATGGGACTGGCCCCGCATCGGGGTGGAGATTCTCGTGGAGAGGGACTCCCAGAAGGGGATGGTGATCGGCAAGGGCGGCCTGGTACTCAAGGAGGTGGGGACCGCCGTCCGCCGTCAGCTTCCCGAGGGCGCCCACATCGAGCTCCGGGTGTCCGTCGAGAGGAACTGGCAGAACCGGGCCGACCTCGTAGACCGCCTTCTGGATCCGATCCACGACCTGGAGTAGCCGCTCCCGATCCCCTCCACGACCTGGAGTAGCCGCTCTCGACCCGATCCACGACCTGGAGTAGCCGCTTCCGATCCCCGCGGGGTACCGGGCCATGGTCGGTCGCCCGCGGTGAGGGGCCCCGGCGCCGCTCGTCAGTGGCCGGGGAAGCGGGAGCCGTAGTCACTGGTTCGGGACACCCCGGCGACGGCCAGGGCACCCACCACGGTGATCCACAGCGACAGCTCGGGGCCGTGAATGGCGCCCCAACCGGAGTCGATCTCGGCCACCCAGGCGATCCAGGACCAACCGACGGCCCCCACCAGGGCGGAGATGACGGCGCGACGATGGTCGTGGGTGACGGTCACGACCGCGAAGAACACCAGGACCGCCACGGCGTAGGTGATCGGGGCGTAGGCCAGGGCCAGTCCCATGACCCCGGGGATCCCGGTTCCTCCCCGCAGCCCGAGGAAGGCCGAGGCCACCTGGCCCGCCACCGCCGCCGCCCCCACCCACAGGGCCATGGACTGCCACACCAGCAGGGCCTGATTGGAGAGGTAGCCGATGGCGGAGATGTTGTCGAAGGGATTGCCGGAACCGGGTGCGACGGACTCCACCACGTGCCAGGCCACCGTCGCCAGGGCCACGGGCAGCAGAGCCTCGTAGACGACGACGGCCAGTTCCCCCTCCCGGCCCCGCTGGGCCGGGGTACCGCCCATGGCGTCGGCCACGTCGCCACCCGATCCGAGATCCTCGATCTGACGGAAGAGCCGTCTACGGCGCACCAGATGGGCGAGGGGGATCGAACCGATCAGATACGAGCCCAGGACGAGGGGCCCCGACAGCACCGCGATGGTTCGCACCGTGACCACCGCCACGGTCATGGGGTGGGGTCCGAGTCGTCGGTCGCCGTCCGAGCCATCCCGACCGTCTCGGCTGTTTCGGCATGCCCGTCACCGGGCGAGTTCTCAGCAAGGGCCCGGCGCAGGAAGTCCACCGCCTCGGAGGTGTCGCGTGTGCGGGCCATGGGAGGCAGGGCCCGCACCAGATTCCAGCGGTACCCGGCCTTTCCGAGGCGCGGGTCCAGCACGGCCACCACCCCGCGGTCCTCCGCCGTGCGGATCAGGCGCCCCGCACCCTGGGCCAGCAGGGTGGCGGCCCGGGGCAGATCGATGGTGGAGAAGGCCTCGCGACCCGCCCTCTCCCGGCGGGCCTGGAGCAGGGGGTCGTCGGGGCGGGGAAAGGGGATCCGGTCGATGGTGACCAGCGACAGGGCCCGTCCCGGGATGTCCACCCCCTGCCAGAAGCCCATGGTCGCCGCCAGCACCGAGTCCTCCTCCTCGGTGAAGCGCTTGACGAGCAGCGGCTTGGGGAGCTCCCCCTGGGCCAGTATCGGGAAAGGCAGGGCCTCGGCCAGGGCCGGGGCGACGTGTTCGAGGGCCCGCCAGCTGGTGAACAGGCACAGGGTGCGCCCACCGGCCGCCCCGATGAGGGTCACCAGTTCCTCGGTGACCCGGTCGAGATAGGAATCGGATCGGGGGTCCGGCATGTGCATGGCGCAGTACAGCAACCCCTGGGTGCCGAAATCGAAGGGACTTCCCGCATCGAGGAAGTCGAAGGTGTCGGGCCCGAGTCCCAGCCTCCCCGAGAGGGCCTCGTCGATGGTGGCGCTGGTCAGCACCGCGGTGCGTTGCCCCCAGAGCCGTTCGGTGAGGAAGTCGCCCACATCGAGCGGGGCCATGCGCAGCGAGGGCGCCCGACGCGGGCCCTGGGCCCAGACCACATGGGAGTCCGGCATCGATCGGAGCAGGTCCAGGTCGCCCAGGAGGTGGCCGGCGGCGTTGAGGGTGCGTTGGCGGGCGGGATCCTCGTCGTCGGTCGAGTCGCGAACGACGGTGGTGAGCCGCTCTATCCGGCTGCGGGCCAGATCCAGGAAGTCCTCCAGTTCGCGGCCGACCCGGCGCAGGCGCGACCCGACCAGGGCCTCGGCCACGTCGGCGAACTTCATCGACAGGGCCGCCACCTCGCTGCTCTCCCGGTCGTCGGTGAGAGCGGCCCGGGCGGTACGGGCCAGGGACGTGAAACGCCCCCCGCCGATGTCGAGCCCGGCCGCCGAGCTGATGATGTCCTCGAGCTGGTGGGCCTCGTCGATCACCACCGCGTCGTGTTCGGGGAGGATGGCCCCCTCGGTGAGAAGATCGAGCCCGTACAGGTGGAGGTTCGTCACGATGATGTCGGCGGCCATCGCCACGTGACGGGAGCGCTCGGCGAAGCACTCCGCCCCCGAGGGGCACTTGGCGGCGCCCGGACACTCCATGGCCGAGACCGACAGTGACTGCCAGACACGGCTGTCGGGCTCGAAGTCCAGTTCGGCCCGGTCGCCGGTGGTGGTCTCCTCCGCCCATGACGTCAGTCGCCGAACCTGGGCCCCCAGACGCGACGAGTCGGACACGTCCAGCTCCTGTTGATCCCCCCGGTCGCCCATCTCGCGGAGCTTCTGGCGGCACAGGTAGTTGGCCCGACCCTTCAGAACCGCGAACTCGAAGGGCTCCGGAAGGGTGCCGGCCAGATACGGCAGGTCCTTGTCGGCCAGCTGGTCCTGCAGGGCCTTGGTGGCGGTGGCCACGACCACCCGGCGACCCGACAGCACGGCCGGAACCAGGTACGCCAGGGACTTCCCGGTCCCGGTGCCGGCCCTGACCACCAGATGGCGACCCTGTTCGAACGCCCTCGCCACCGCCTCGGCCATGAGCTTCTGGCCCGGCCGGGTCTCACCCCCACCGGGGAGGCCGCCGACGACGGCGGCGAGTTCCCGCGAGGTCCGTTCGATCATGGGCGCGACGCTAGTGCCGCGGGTGAGGATCCGTAGCGGCCCGCCGGGAGATCCCCCCAGCGCGACCACCGCCGAGCCGTGGAGTAGGTTCGGATGCGATGAACCTGGAAGGCATCGATACCGGCTCCGTGCCGCACCATGTGGCCGTGGTCATGGACGGCAACGGTCGTTGGGCCCAGAGGCGCGGGCTGAAACGGACGGAGGGTCACGCCGCGGGGGAGGAGGCTCTCTTCGACACCGTCGAGGGGGCCCTGGAACTCGGTATCCGCTGGCTGACCGTCTACGCCTTCTCCACGGAGAACTGGAAGCGACCCGCCGACGAGGTCCGCTTCCTCATGAGGTTCAACGAGTCACTCCTGGTGCGGAGATCCCACGAACTGAACGACATGGGAGTGCGCATCCGTTTCGCCGGGCGTCGCAACTGGAGGGTTCCCCGCCGCCTGATCCGACGTCAGGACGAGTCGATCGCCCTGACCGCCCACAACCGGAAACTCACCCTGACCATCGCCTTCAACTACGGCGGGAGGGCCGAGATCATCGACGCCGTGAAGGGACTGGTCGCCGAGGGTGTTCAACCCGAGAAGGTCACCGAGAAGGCTCTCCGGAGGCACTTCTACGATCCCGAGATGCCCGACGTGGACCTCATGGTCCGGACATCGGGCGAGTACCGGATCTCCAACTTCCTGTTGTGGGAGATCGCCTACAGCGAGTTGGTCTTCACCGACACCCTCTGGCCGGATTTCCGACGGGAGCACCTCGCCGATGCCATCAGGGAGTTCCAGGCCCGAGAGCGCCGGTTCGGTGGTATCAACGGCGGGGACGGCGACTAGGACCGTACGTGTCTCTCTACCGTGACCGTGGAGTGGTCCTGCGAACCTACAAGTTCGGCGAGGCGGACCGCATCGTGGTCATCGTGACGGAGAACCACGGCAAGGTCCGGGCGGTGGCCAAGGGCGTCAGGCGGACCAGGAGCCGCTTCGGGGGGCGCCTCGAACCCACCCGTCACCTCAGCCTGCAGCTCTACGCCGGACGCAACCTCGACACCGTCACCCAGGTGGAGTCGATCGATCACTTCCGGGCCATCCGGGAGGACATAGACCGTCTGGGGGTGGCGCTCACCATGCTGGAGGCCGTGGATCAGACCGCCCAGGACGGAGCCGGTTCGCCGGGCCTGTACCGGATGCTGGTGGGAGGTCTGCGCACTCTCGAGGAGTCTCCGGCACCCCTGCTGCTGCCTGCCTTCCTGCTCAAGTTGCTGGCCCAGGAGGGGTTCTCCCCCGAGCTGGATCGTTGCGTGGTCGGTGGTGAGGAGGGTCCGCTGGTCTCATTCGACACCCGTCGGGGAGGGGTGGTGTGTGCGGTGCACCGCGGGGGACGTCCGGTGACCCCCGAGGCCGTGAACATCATGAGGGCGACCCTCGGCGGTGGTCTGCGGACGGTGCTGGAGGTACCGGAGTCCGATGTCACCCGTGAGGTGTCGTCGCTGGTCGGCCGGCTCTACGAGATGCACGTGGAGCATCGCCTCCGTTCGGCCCACCTGCTAGAGGGGGACTGAGGTCACCCGGTCCGTTGCCGATACGAATTCAGTTCAGGCGACCGGGGCGCCGGGCTGCACTCCGGGGGGTACCTCCAACAGGCGTACCGTGCCGTCGGGGTCCAGGGCGCCCAGGACCAGGAACTCGCTGCGGAATCCCGCTATGCGGCGTGGACCCAGATTCAGCACCCCGACGACCATTCGGCC
>DRKF01000217.1 GCA_011051915.1 Acidimicrobiales bacterium
GACCGCGGCGTGGTAATCGGGAGCGTTCTGTCCCGTTCCGGCCACGGCGTTGCCTCCGTAGGGCCCGAGTCGCGACACGGTGAAGGCCTGGGTGAACGATGCCCCCCGCTGGGTCCACGCCACACCGTCGGCGGAGGTGAACAGACTCCACGAGTCGCCCACCCGGGTGACCCGGACGTAGTTGCCGTCGGTCACGGGAATGGCCGTGGCCGCCACCCTGGTGGTGACCGAACCCCCGTCCACGTAGGCGGCGAAGGCGCTGAGCTGGGACCCGTCGTGGAACACGTCGAAGCGCAGGAATCGACCGGCGGCATCCTCCACCACCACACCCTGGAGCTGGTACCTGCTCTCGGGCCGGGTGTCGAAGGCCGCCACCACGTTCAGGTCCACGTCGCTGACCGGTTGGAACAGGGCCGCGGCCCGGTTTCCCGAGGTCCACGGTTCGTGGGAGACACCCGACTCGGGGACCGACAGCACCGCCTGGGCCCCGGTCCAGGTGAAGGTGGAGTCCCCGAGGGGATCACTCTGTGTCCACAGGGCCTGGGAACTCACCGGATCGCTGAAGTCGTCGGAGACGACGGCGTCGGGCACCACGGTCAGGGTGGCGGTACCGCTCGTCACCGTGGCCCCCTGGGCCGTGACCGCCACCGTGTAGTCCACGGAGGGATCGGCCGCTGACGCCACCACGGTCAGAGTCGGGCTGTCGGTTCCGACCGGGGAACCGTCGGCGTACCACTGGTAGGAGGGATCCAGGGCGGAGGCCTCGACGGAGAACTGCACCGTCTGGCCGTCCACGGCCACCTGGTCCTGGGGGTCGGTGTCCACCCGGGGCTCCCCGCTGCGCCGGACCACGATCATGGGCCCCGGTTGCTCCATGAACTGCCCGAAGCTGCCTCCGGTGGAGTTGTAGGAGTAGGTGATCGTGTTGGTTCCCGGCTGGAGATCCCCCAGCGGGACGGTACGAACCGAGGTGGACCACCAGTCCTCACCGGAGGCGAAGGCCTTGAAGGCCGTATTGCCGTTCAGGGCCACATAGGGATTGTTCCAGTAGTTGGCGATCATGGCGGCGGAGATCCAGTCGCTCTGATCGGTGGGGAGGTCGATGGTCCGATCGAGGGAGTCGGGCATGGTTCCGGCGTGGTGGATCACCCCATCCTCGAACCCGGCGATGGTGAACACCTCCACCAGAGCGTCGGTGCGCACCAGTTCGAACGTCGACGACGCCCCGCCCACGGCCTCGCTGACGTCGTTTCTGGTCCCAGATCCGTGGCGGACCGCCCGGGCCTTGATCCGTACCCCGGCCTGGGCGGGCACCAGGGAGGTGTCCCAGACGACGCTGTAGTTGTCGTCGCCGTCGTTGACATCGGTGCCGATGTTCCCGATGGTCCCGCCCGAGGCGGGAATCGTGGTCCCCTGGGGTAGTCCCCCGGGGTGGAAGTTGTTGCGGGTGAAGGCGTGCCAGTCGGTGGTCTCACCGTCGTTGTCCTCGTCGAACCCGTCGTAGTAGGCGATGAACTCCACCAGGTCGGCGTCGGCCACGGTGGCGGTGACGGTGATCTGCTCGGAGCCGGTCACGTCCACGGAGGTGACCGTCGAGGCCGCCACTCCGCCGACGGTGCCCAGCGAGCCGGTCGGATACGTCCCCGAGATCCCGTGGATCCGCAGGGCTATGTCGTGGATGTGATAGGCGCCGTACGTCGTGAAGGTGATGGTGTTGGTCCCCGACTGCAGCTGGGCCAGGGGGATCGTCTCCACCACGGGGGTACGACTCCAGTCCGCTCCGCCCTGGGCCTGGACCGCGGGGTTGCCGTTCAGGGAGTATCGGACCATCCGGTTGTCGCGACCCCGCCAGATGTCGAGATAGATCTCGGCACCGGTGGCCCCGGTGAGGTCCGGGAGCGTGATCGAGACGGTCTTGGGGCAGCTCGGCTCGGGCTCGAGGTACCAGGTACCACCCGGATTGCTGGCCTGACAGGGGTCGCCGGGGTCGTAGTCGGGATCGTCCGTGTCGACTATGCCGCCGGTGAACTCCGAGTGGGGAACCCAGAACTCGGCATAGCCGTCGGCGGTGTCGGCGGGATACACCGAGGCATCGGCCGCCAGCAGCCCGGTTCCCAGCTGGTAGAGCAGGGCCATGGCCATGACCACGGCGAGGACGACCGTTCGGGGATGCCGGCTCAGACTCCGGGTCGAGAACATGGGAACTCCGCCTTCGGGACCTCGGGAGGTCGCAGTCGCACACAGTGGTCGTTGACCACTCTAGGTGGTTCAGGGGGCTGTGTCACCGGCACCCACACTCCACGCGCCGCTCGGTCAGACCCCGACCAGTCGGGCGTCGACGCCCAGACGGTCCAGGTCCCGACGGATCTCGTCGATGTAGATGGGGTTCATGGCCACCACCAGAGTGGGCTGGTAGTCGACCAGGAACTCGGGGCCGACTATCTGCTGGCCGGTTCCCGCCATGAACATCCCGTGCTTGGTCGGGTTGATGTCCACCGCGTAGTCGATGGATCCACCGCCGAGGTTGGTGAGGAACGAGACCCCCTTGGAGCCCGCCCCCCAGATGACGGGACGGCCGCCGGCCTCGCGCTCCCGGGCCAGCTCGGCTCCCCATCTCTCGAGGGTGTCGATGTAGCCCTGGCGGTAGTGGGCGGCACCGGCCTCCAGGGCGGCCATGTCGTCCTCGAGGGGCAGGGGATCGCCGGCTGCCGGCACCGTCGAGGGTCGGGCCTCGATGACCAGGTACTGATCGTCGTAGTCCAGTTCGAGGTGGAGCACCTCGAATCCCGTGCTGCGGAAGAGCCGGGCCAGGGACCCGAGGCTGAAGTACGAGCAGTGTTCGTAGTAGACGTCCCAGAACGCCACCTCGTCGAGAACCCTCTGCACGTCGGGGAGTTCGAACAGCACGACGGTCTCGGTGCGGTCACCGATGGACCGTCGCACCATCTCCATGAAGTCCTTCACCGGCGAGATGTGCTCGAGGGTGTGGCGGCACACCACGGCGTCGGCCGCCAGATGGGTGTAGCTCTCGGAGTAGAAGTCGGGGATCCACTCGAACCGCTCCGCCGCCGGATGATCGATACGCTCGACGTTGAGGGCGGGGTCTATGCCTATGGCCTTTCCGGCCCCGGCGTCCACCATGAACTGGAGGAACTCCCCCATCGACCCGCAGCCGATCTCCAGAACGGTACGACCGGCCAGGTCGTACTTCTCGACCCACCGCTTGGCCAGGTCCCGGGCGAAGTCGACGAAGCGGGCGGAGTAGCCCTGGGTCTCCTCGTAGCGGGCGGAGTACTCCGACAGACCGGGATCGAAGTCGGCGTTGAACAGGAACCCGCACTCCCGGCAGAAGGTGAGGGCCATGTCCCCCTTGGGATAGCCCTCCGCCGCGTCGCGCGACTCCAACAGCAGACAGCTGTTGGTGGGGATGGCCGTCTCCGTGGCCACCAATTCCAGCTCGGTGCCGTCACAGGCGGGACACGCCGTCAGCCGGGGGGATTCGGCCATCACACGACCTCGGGGGTAGGGACGGGGACGATGAACCGGCCGCCGCGGGCCAGGTATTCCGCCTGCTGGGCCATGATCTCGTTCTTGAAGTTCCAGGCCAGGAGCAGCACGTAGTCGGGCTGATCCTCCAGCAGGGCCGACACGTCGCGGATCGGCTGGTGGGTCCCGGGCATGTGCAGACCCTGCTTGTGCACGTTGCGGTCGACCACGTACTCCACCAGGTCGGTGCCTATGCCCACGTAGTTCACGAGGGTGGCACCCTTGGCCGCCGCACCGTAGGCGGCGATCCTCTTCCCCTCGGCCCTGAGGCCTCCGAGCAGGTCCAGCAGGCCCGTCTTGACCGCCTCCACCCGGTGACCGAACTCCTCGTAGTAGGCGAAGGTGTCCATCCCCGCCTCGTGCTCCTCGGCCAGGTAGCCCAGCACGGTTTCGGACTGGTTCTGGTGGTGACCGATGTGCCAGCGCAGGGTGCCCCCGTGGAGATCGGGGAAGTACTCCACGTGATTCAGCCACATGTCGTGACGGCGCATCAGACGGTGCACCGAGGTGCAGGAGTAGTAGTAGAAGTGCTCGTGGTAGATGGTGTCGAACTCCACGTGGCGGATCAGGTCCCTCACGTAGGGGTTCTCCACGGTGATGATCCCGTCGTCGGCCAGCAGGATCTTCATGCCTCCCACGAAGCTGTTGAGATCGGGGACATGGGCCATCACGTTGTTGGCGATGATGACATCGGCCCGCCTGCCCTCACCCACCAGCTTCTCGGCCAGGGGAACACCGAAGAACTCCGCCAGGGTGGGAACGCCGATCTCGTTGGCGGCGGCGGCCTGGTCGGGGGCGGGGTCGATGCCCAGTACGGGAATCCCCTCCTCCACGAAGTTCTTCAGCAGGTAGCCGTCGTTGCTGGCCAACTCGACCACCAGGCTGTCCGGGCCGAGTCCGCGGCTCTCGATCAGGCCCAGGGCGTGCTCGCGGGAGTGCTTCAGCAGGTGGTCCGAGAACGAGGAGAAGTACAGGTAGTTGTCGACGAACAGCTTCTCGGCCGGAACCGACTCGGTGATCTGCACCAGGGCCGACTCGGGGCAGAACGCCACCTGCAGGGGGAAACGGTCCTCGGGTGCGTCGAGGTCCTCGGGTCGTACCAGGGCATCGGCCAGGGGCGTGACCCCCAGGTCCAGGAACACCCGCAGGTCGGTGCTGCCGCTGGCGGCGCATTCGGTGATCTTCATCTCTTGCTACTCCCTCAGTTCCCTCAGTGCTGCCAGCGCAGGTGGGCATCGAGGCGGTGGGCGTCCATCAGCTCGGTGATGTGCCGCACCCTCATGTAGGTGGTCTCCTCGAGCTGCTCGAGGGTCAGGCCATTGCGCAGGTAGTCCTCATAGAGCTGCTCGGCTCCCTTGCGGACGGTCCACTTGGTCTCGAACCCCACGGCCTGGGCCAGCTTGTCGCAGTTCACGCGGTAGTTGCGGATGTCGTTGAAGGCCTCGTCGGAGAGCACGACCTTGCTGTTGGGCACGACGTCGCCGACGATCTTGGCCACGTCGCGGATCTGGTAGTTCTCCGTCGTGGACCCCACGTTGAACGGCTCGTCGTGGACGACCTCGCGAGGAGCCTCCAGCAGGGCCAGGAAGGCCCGGGAGATGTCCTCCACGTGGACGAGCGGCCGCCACGAGGTGCCGTCGCTCTTGAGGAACACCTCACCGGTGGTGACTGCGAAACCGGTCAGGTTGTTGACCACCAGGTCGCCCCGCAGCCGAGGAGAGGATCCGTAGGCCGTGGCGTTGCGCAGGTACGTGGGGCTGAAGTCGTCGTCGGCCATGGCCGAGAGGTCCCGCTCGGCCAGGACCTTGGACTCACCGTAGGGGGTGACGGGGTTGAACTCGCCCGACTCGTCGATCGGGGCGTCACCCTGGGCGCCGTAGAGACTGCACGAGGAGGAGTGCAGGAACCTCGTGGCTCCCGCCGCCTTGGCCAGCTCGGCCAGGTGGATCGTGCCCCGGTGGTTGATGTCGTAGGTGATGTCGGGGTTGAGGTCCCCGAGGGGGTCGTTGCACAGGTTCGCCAGATGGATCACGGCGTCGACACCGGCGACGTGCTCGGGCTGGGCGTCGCGGACGTCGACGCGGGCGGCGGGAATGGCGGGGACGTCCTCGCCGAACACGCAGCCCTCGAACCAGTAGCTGTCGAGACCCACGACCTCGTGGCCGGCCTCCTGCAGGAGGGGTACGAGGACGGTGCCTATGTAGCCGTCATGGCCGGTGACCAATACCTTCATGATCTTCTCTCAACCTGGGGGATTCGGATAGAAATTTTCAGGCCCGGTGGACCCGGTGGCCGGCTCGCGGCTACCAGACCTTCCAGGGGGGCTTGGTTGCCCAGAGTTCCTCGAGCCGCTTCTTGTCGCGGATCGTGTCCATGCACTGCCAGAAGTCGTAGTGCCGGTAGGCCATCAGCTCGCCGTCGGCGGCGAGCCGCTCGAGGGGTTCCTTCTCGAACTGGGTGTCATCTCCGTCGATGTAGTCGAAGACCTGGGGTTCGAACACGAAGAACGCACCGTTGATCCAGCCTTCGCCGGTCTGGGGCTTCTCGGTGAACTCCACGATCTTGTCGCCCTCGAACTCCAGGTGACCGAAGCGGGCCGGGGGCCGGGCCGCGGTCAGGGTGGCGAGCCTGCCGTGGGAGCGGTGGAACGCGACCAGGTCGTTGAGGTCGACGGTGGACAGCCCGTCGCCCCAGGTCACCATGCAGGTGCCCTCCCCCAGATAGGGGGCCAGACGCTTGATCCGGCCACCCGTGGCCGTGTCCTGGCCGGTCTCGATGAGGTCCACCCGCCAGTCGGGTCGCTCGTCGTCCTCGAGGGAGCTGACCGCTCCGACTCCGACGTCGACCCGGAGGTGACCCCCGAGTCGGGCGTAGTCGGAGAACCAGCGCTTGATGTAGTCGCCCTTGTAGCCCAGTGCCACCACGAAGTCGTTGAATCCGAAGTGGTCGTAGTACTTCATCAGGTGCCACAGGATCGGCATCTCACCGATCTCGACCATCGGCTTGGGTCGGACCTCGGTCTCCTCGGCCAGACGACTGCCGAGGCCTCCGGCCAGGATGCCCACCTTCATGTGCGTTCCTTCATTTGGATTTCCTCTGGGTCACGGACGACGGCATGACATTGATCCCTGTCGACATCTACCGGTCCTCACACAAGGAAGAGTCTCCTACGGATCACGAGGACTTTGGTACCGCCTGCTCAACGCCGAACCCGGACCGCCGACTACACACCACGGGTAGGGTTCGTCGCTGGATCAACCCGTCCGACACAACATGACACCACCGCCAGGACCTCCCGATACGCCATGACACCACCGTCGAACCGTCCTCTGCGTGTGGCTGTGTGCGTCCTCACCTACATGCGACCTCGCGGTATCACCCGTCTGCTGGAATCCGTGGCGAACCTCGAGGTGCCTGCCGACTGTGCGGTATCCGTGGTCGTGGTGGACAACGATCCCGACGGCTCGGGATGTGCCGAGGTGTCCCGACGATTCGCGAACTTCCCGTTTCCTCTCCGCTGCGTGGTCGAGCCCCGCCGCGGCATACCCCAGGCCCGCAACCGGGCGGTGGCCGAATCCCGGCCTTCCGACCTGGTGGCCTTCGTCGACGACGACGAGGTCTGTGACCGGAGGTGGCTGGTCGAGTTGGTGCGAACCCACCGGGAGACGGGGGCCGATGTGGTCGACGGCCGGGTGAATGTCGAGTTCGAGGCCGAGCCTCCGCCATGGGTGGTCGAGGGGGGGTTCTTCGAGCGGCCGCGGTTTCCCACCGGACACGTCAAGACGTGGTCCACCACGACCAGCGTTCTCATCTCCCGCGATCTGCTCGATTCCCTCGACGGACCGTTCGACGAGCGGTTCGCCCTCACCGGCGGCGAGGACACCCACCTGTTCCAGCGGGCCCGCCTGCAGGGCCGTCGGATGGTTCACAACAACGAGGCCGTGACGGTTGAGACCATTCCGGCCACCCGCACCAACCTGCGCTGGATTCTCCGACGTGAGTTCCGAAGGGGCAACACGCTCAGTGTCTGCCTGCGGGAGCTGGAGTACTCACTGCCGCGAGCGGCCAAGAGGGTGGCCGCA
>DRKF01000218.1 GCA_011051915.1 Acidimicrobiales bacterium
GGACGGTGTTCCGGCCTCGGTGGCCGCCATCGAGTACGACCCCAACCGGAACTGTCGCATCGCCCTGCTCCACTACCACGACGGTGAGAAGCGCTACATCCTGGCCCCCGAGGGAATCGCGGTGGGCGACGTCCTGGAGAACGGGAAGAACGCCGAGATCAGGGTGGGCAACGCCCTGCCCCTGCGCTACATCCCCGTGGGTACGACCGTCCACAACGTGGAGCTCAAGGTCGGCGCCGGCGGGCAGATGGCCCGCAGCGCCGGCACCAGCGTGCAGCTCGTCGCCAAGGAAGGCGATTTCGCCACCCTGCGTATGCCGAGCACCGAGATGCGCCGGGTCCCCATCGACTGCCGGGCCACGATCGGCCCGGTCGGAAACGCCGAGGCCGACCTGGTGAAGATCGGCAAGGCCGGTAGGAACCGCTGGAAGGGCGTCAGGCCCCAGACACGCGGCGTCGCCATGAACCCCGTCGACCATCCCCTCGGTGGTGGTGAGGGCAAGACCTCGGGTGGACGTCACCCGGTATCGCCGTGGGGCCAGCCCGAGGGCCGTACCCGCAAGAGGAACAAGAAGTCCAACGACATGATCATTCGCCGCCGCCGTACCCGCGGCTCACGGAGGTGACCTGATGCCCCGCAGCCTCAAGAAGGGCGCATTTGTAGACGACCATCTTCTCAAGAAGGTCGACGCCCTCAACGACAGCGGTGAGAAGAAGGTCATCAAGACCTGGTCCCGCCGTTCCACGATCATCCCCGAGATGATCGGTCACACCATCGCCGTGCACGACGGCCGCAAGCACGTGCCGGTGTACATCACCGAGTCGATGGTCGGACACAAGCTGGGTGAGTTCGCTCCCACCCGGACCTTCAAGTTCCACGCCGGCCAGGAACGGAAGGGCCGCCGATGAGCGCGGTCGATCTCAACGAGGTGGCCGGTGCCCGCGCCACCCACCGTTTCGCCCGCCTGTCGGCGTCCAAGGCCCGTGCGGTTCTGAACCTGATCCGGGACGAGGACATCGATCGGGCGGCGGAGATCCTCCAGTTCTGCGACCGTGGCGCCGCCGAGGTGATCTCCAAGGTCCTGAACTCGGCGGTCGCCAACGCCGAGAACAACGAGGGCCTCGACACCGACGAGCTGTTCGTGGCCGAGTGCTACGCCGACGAGGGCCCCACTCTCAAGCGCTGGCGCCCCCGGGCCCGGGGACGGGCCACCCGCATCAACAAGCGAACCTGCCACATCACCGTGGTGGTCGCCCGGATGTCCGATGAGGAACTGGCCATCCGTGAGCTGAGCGAGTCGACGGCCCCCACCCGGACCACTCCCGATCGCCGGGCCCGAGTCGCCGCCTCCCGCAAGGCCGCCGGTGAGGACGTCGAGGAGGAGATCCTCGAGGCCGAGATCGAGGGCGAGCCCGACACAACCGAGGAGGACTCGGCAAGCGAGTCCGCCGAGTCCGCCAGTTCGGGCGGCGAGGACACAGCCACCGAGTCCACCGTGTCCGCCAGTTCGGGCGGCGACAACACAGCCGGTTCGGGCGGAGACGACACAGCCGAGGCGAACTCCGCAAGCGAGTCCGCCGAGTCCGCCGAATCGGGCGGAGACGAGGCAGCCCCTGGGCCCTACGGAGCCCACAGCGCCCTGCCGCTCGAAGACGGTTCGGCCCCCGAGGGGTTCGACATCAAGGGGAACGCCGATTCGATGAAGTACCACGTGCCGGGAAGCCGCTACTACAAGGTCACCAAGGCCGAGGTCTACTTCGATTCCGAGCAAGCGGCCGTCGAGGCCGGATTCACTGCGCCCGGTGGCGCCAAGGGCGACGAGAACGAGGAGGCCTGAGACATGGGCCAGAAGATTCACCCCTACGGATTCCGTCTCGGGATCACGACGGACTGGAAGTCCCGCTGGTTCAGCGAGAAGGGCTACACCGACAACGTGATCGAGGATTGGAAGATCCGCGACTACCTCACCAGCGAACTACCCCACGCCGCCATCAGCCGGGTGGAGGTCGAGCGCACCCGCGACCGTCTGCGGGTCGACGTGCACACGGCCCGTCCCGGGATCGTGATCGGGCGCCGGGGAGCAGAGGCCGATCGTCTCCGGGCCGGACTCACCAAGATCTCGGGCAATCCCAAGGTCCAGCTGAACATCCAGGAGATCAAGCGCCCCGAACTCGACGCCGCCCTCATAGCCCAGGGCGTGGCCGATCAGCTCGCCGGTCGTGTCGCCTTCCGAAGGGCGATGAAGAGGGCCGTGCAGAACGCCCAGAAGGCCGGCGCCCTGGGGATCCGGGTCCAGTGCTCGGGCCGCCTCGGCGGTTCGGAGATGGCCCGCACCGAGTGGTACCGCGAGGGTCGGGTGCCCCTCCACACCCTGCGGGCCGACATCGACTACGGATTCCGTGAGGCCCGTACCACCGCCGGTCGCATCGGTGTGAAGGTGTGGCTGTACAAGGGCGACATCCTGCCCTACCACACCTCCGCGGCGGAGAAGATCACCCAGGAGGCGGCCATGGCCGCCGGTGAGACCTCCGCCGCCACTCCGGGCTCGATTCCCGTCGTGTCCTCCAGCGGGCGCCGGGCCAAGGAGGCTCCGGCCGAGGCGGCCCCCACCACCGAGACGGCCGCGGCCGAAGCACCTGCCGCGACTCCCGAGACCGGGGAGGCCAACTGATGCTGATGCCCAAGAAGGTCAAGCACCGCAAGCAGCACCGCGGTCGGATGAGGGGAGTCTCCAAGGGAGGCACCGCCATCAGCTTCGGTGACTACGGCATCCAGGCCCTCGAACCGGGGTGGATCACCGCCCGCCAGATCGAGGCCGCCCGTATCGCCATGACCCGCCACGTCAAGCGTGGTGGAAAGGTCTGGATCCAGGTCTTCCCCGACAAGCCGGTCACCGCCAAGCCGGCGGAGACCCGTATGGGCTCGGGCAAGGGAAATCCCGAGCACTGGGTGGCGGTCGTAAAGCCCGGCCGGATCATGTTCGAACTGGGTGGAGTGGACGAGAAGCTGGCCAGGGAAGCCATGGAAAGGGCCATCCAGAAGCTTCCCATCAAGGCCCGTTTCGTGAAGCGGGAGTTGGAGATCTGATGCGTGCATCCGAACTTCGCGAGTACGAGGACGACCAGCTCCTCGAGCGGTTGGCCGAGTTCAAGCAGGAACTGTTCAATCTGCGCTTCCAGTTCGCCACCGGCCAGCTGGAGAGTGCCGGTCCCATGACCGGGATCAAGAGGGATATCGCCCGCATCCACACCGTGCTGAGAGAGCGCGAGATTGCCGCGGCCGAGGCCCTGGCCCGGGCGGAGGAGAGCTGATGAGCGACGAGACGAGTACCGAGGAGCGGGGCAACGCCCGCAAGATCCGCGACGGCCTGGTCGTGTCCGACTCGATGGACAAGACGATCGTGGTGGCGGTGAACCAGAGGGTCCGCCATCCGCGCTACTTCAAGACCGTGCAGCGGACCAAGAAGCTCTACTGCCACGACGAGGCCGGCGACGCCAAGGTGGGGGACCGGGTGCGGGTCCAGGAGACCCGCCCGATGTCCAAGACCAAGCGTTGGCGCCTCCTGGAGATCCTGGAGAGGGCCCGATGATCCAGCAGGAAACCCGCCTCAAGGTCGCCGACAACAGCGGCGCCAAAGAGGTTCTGTGCATCAAGGTGCTGGGTGGATCCCGACGCCGCTACGCCACCATCGGCGACATCTTCGTGGCTACCGTCAAGGACGCCATGCCCGGTGCCGCGGTGAAGAAGGGCGAGGTGGTGCGTTGCGTGGTCGTCCGTACCCGCAAGGAACGCCGGCGGCCCGACGGCTCCTACATCCGATTCGACGAGAACGCCGCCGTTCTCCTCAACCCCAACGACGAACCCCGTGGCACCCGCATCTTCGGTCCCGTGGGACGTGAGCTGCGCGATCGCAAGTTCATGAGAATCGTCTCTCTGGCGCCGGAGGTGCTCTGAGATGAAGATCAAGAAGGGTGACATCGTGGAGGTGCTCACCGGCAAGGACCGCGGGAGTCGCGGTGAGGTGATCGCCGTGTATCCCAGGAAGGGAAAGGTGCTCGTCGACGGTGTTCACGTCGTCAAGCGCCACACCAAGCCCACCCAGGCCAATCAGCAGGGCGGCATCATCGAGAAGATCCTCCCCATCGATGTCTCCAACGTGGCGGTGGTGTGCCCCAAGACCGACAAGGTCGGCCGGGTCGGCTACCGCTTCGAGGGCGACGTCAAGGTTCGATTCCACAAGGCCTCCGGAGAGGAGCTGGCATGAGTTCGACACTCAAGCCCCGTCTCAAGGAGCAGTACGACGCCGAGGTCAAGTCCGCCCTGCTCGAAGAGCTCGGTCTGGCCAACGTGATGATGGTGCCCCGCCTCGAGAAGATCGTCGTGAACATGGGCGTGGGAGATGCGCTCACCAACCGCAAGGTGCTGGAGGGTGCCACCGAGGACCTCGCCACCATCACCGGTCAGAAACCGGTGGTGACCCGGGCCAAGAAGTCCATCGCCGGATTCAAGCTCCGTGAGGGCAACGCCATCGGTGCCAAGGTGACCCTCCGGGGCAACCGCATGTGGGAGTTCTACGACCGCCTGGTGACCCTGGCGATTCCCCGGATCCGGGACTTCCGAGGGCTGTCCAACCGCTCGTTCGACGGCCACGGCAACTACACCTTCGGGGTCAGCGAGCAACTCATCTTCCCCGAGATCGACTACGACAAGGTCAATCAGGTCCGGGGCATGGACATAACCATCGTGACCACCGCAACCAACGACGACCACGGGCGGGCGCTGCTCGTGGCTCTCGGATTCCCGTTCCGTCGGGAGGGGCAGAACTAATGGCCAAGAAGGCACTGATAAACAAGCAGCAGAAGACGCCGAAGTTCAAGGTCCGGGCCTACACCCGATGCCGCAAGTGCGGTCGGCCCCGCTCGGTGTACCGCAAGTTCGGCCTGTGTCGGATCTGCCTCCGCGAGATGGCACACCGGGGCGAGTTGCCCGGTGTGACCAAGGCGAGCTGGTGAGGGGAGACGGCCGATGACGATGACCGATCCCATTGCCGACATGCTGACCCGCATCCGCAACGCCAACACGGCGTACAAGGATGACGTGTCCATGCCGGCATCCAAGCTCAAGGTGGCCCTGGCCGAGGTTCTGGCCGAGGAGGGCTACATCGACGGGTTCGAGGTGGCCGAGAACGAGGGTCGCCCCCAACCCACCCTCAAGATCGACCTCCGCTACACCCCCGAGCGCGAACGCACCATCTCGGAGATCAAGAGGGTGTCCAAGCCGGGCCTGCGGGTGTACCGCAAGGCCGAGGCCATCCCCCGCGTCCTGGGTGGCCTGGGAATAGCCGTACTGTCCACGAGCCAGGGGCTCATGACCGACCGTGAGGCGCGCAAGCGCCGGGTCGGTGGTGAAGTCCTCTGCTACGTCTGGTAGGGGTCGACGATGTCCAGGGTAGGAAATGCCCCAGTGGTGATCCCATCGGGAGTCAGCGTGTCGGTTTCCGGCGACGTCGTCACCGTGAAGGGCCCCAAGGGGGAGTTGCGCCAGCAGCTTCCCGAGGTGATCTCGGCCGAGGTCGACGGTGCCGAACTGAAGGTGTCGCGGGCCGACGACGAGCGGGAGAGCCGGTCCCTCCACGGTCTGATGCGCTCCCTGATCAACAACATGGTCCTCGGGGTGTCGGAGGGTTTCGTCAAGGAACTCTCCATCGTCGGGGTCGGATACCGGGCCCAGGCCAAGGGCAAGAACCAGATCGAACTGGCTCTCGGTTTCTCCCATCCGGTATCGGTCAAGGCCCCCGAGGGAATCGAATTCGAAGTACCCGAGCCCACCCGGATCCGGGTGCTCGGCATCGACAAGCAGCTGGTCGGTGAGGTGGCGGCGGGAATCCGCGCCCACCGCAAGCCCGAGCCCTACAAGGGCAAGGGTGTGCGCTACCGGGACGAACACGTCCTGCGCAAGGCCGGCAAGGCCGCCAAGTAGGCGAGGTCTGATCATATGAGCAACAACCAACACGCTCGCCGCCGACGTCACCTTCGGGTCCGTAAGCGGGTCACGGGCACCCCCGAACGACCACGTCTGGCCGTGTTCCGGTCGAACCGGCACATCTCGGCCCAGATAGTCGACGACGTCTCCGGGCGTACCCTCGCCGCGGCATCGACCCTCGAGTCCGATGTCCGCCAGGCGGGCGGAACCTCCAACGTCGAGGCCGCGGCCCGGGTCGGACGGCTGATCGCCCAGAGGGCGGAGGCCGTCGGAGTCAAGAGGATCGTGTTCGACCGGGGTGGAAACAGATACCACGGGCGGGTGGCTTCGGTCGCCGATGCCGCCCGCGAGAGTGGACTGGAGTTCTGATGGCCAACGGTCAAAGAAGCGGCGGCGGTCGCAGGAACAACGAACGTGAGACGAGAGATCGTCATGGGCGTGACAGTGACGGCCTGAGGGAGTCACGGGTCATCGACATCAACCGTGTGGCCAAGGTCGTGCGTGGCGGTCGGAGGTTCTCCTTCACCGCTCTGGTCGTCATCGGTGACGGCGCCGGCCGGGTGGGTCTCGGCTACGGAAAGGCCAAGGAGGTGCCCCTCGCCATACAGAAGGGCACCGAGGAGGCCAAGCGCAACCTGTTCTCCGTGCCCCTGGCCGGCTCCACGATCATCCACCCGGTGGTCGGCGTCCTGGGCGCCGGTCGGGTGATGCTCAAGCCCGCCGCCCCCGGTACCGGCGTCATCGCCGGTGGTGCCGCCCGGGCCATCCTCGAGGAGGCCGGGATACACGACGTACTGGCCAAGTCCCTCGGATCGTCCAACCACATCAACGTGGCCAAGGCCACCATCGCCGGGTTGAAGGACCTCAGGCGTCCCGACGAGATCGCCCGACTGCGGGGCAAGTCCGCCGACGAGATCATCCCCAAGGGTCTGCTTCGGGCCTACCGGGAGACCCAGCGGGGCGCTTCGACGCCCGAGGCCCGGGAGGCACGCTCGTGAGCGACCTCCGCGTGACCCAGGTGAAGTCGTCCATCGGTACCAAGCCCAAGCACCGAGGCACCCTGAGGGCCCTCGGACTGGGCCGGATCGGCAAATCGAACACACTTCCCGACCGTCCCGAGATCAGGGGAATGATCCGCAAGGTCGCCCATCTCGTGACCGTGGACGAGGAGAGCTGACATGCTCAAGCCCCATGATCTGAAGCCGGATCCCGGCGCCAAGCGTTCGCGCAAGCGGGTGGGCCGTGGTATCGCCGGCAAGGGCGGCAAGACCGCCGGCCGCGGTACCAAGGGCACCAAGGCCCGCAGCAAGGTACCCATCTGGTACGAGGGTGGCCAGCAGCCACTGCAGCGGCGCCTTCCCAAGCTGAAGGGATTCACCAACCCCTTCCGGGTGGAGTACCACGCCGTGAACCTCGACGTCCTGGATCAGACCGGTGCCGACGAGATCACCCCTGAGGTGCTCCGCGATCAGGGCCTCATCCCCAAGAAGTGCCTCATCAAGGTGCTGGGCCGGGGTGAGATCACCCGGGCGGTGACCGTGAAGGCCCACGCGGTGTCCAAGTCGGCCGAGGCCGCTATCACCGAGGCCGGGGGTACGGTTGAGTTGCTGCCCCTCCCGTTCGGAGGCCCGCGTCCGCCGGCCAAGGGAAACCAGCACACCAACCGCTGATCGCTGATGTCCACCGGCTCACCGAGCCGGCCGCCACCAAGTCCCGACGGGAGTCGCCATGTTGACCAGCATGCGCAACATATTCCGGGTCCCAGACCTGCGAAACAAGATCGTGTTCACCATCGCGGTCCTGGCGCTTTACCGCCTCGGGTCCCAGGTCCCGGTACCGGGCATCGACTTCGATGCCGTCATCCAGCTGCGGGACAGCGCCGAGCAGACCGGTGGGGTGCTGGGGATCCTCAACCTGTTCTCGGGTGGGGCCCTCACCAACTTCGCCATCTTCGCCCTGGGGATCATGCCGTACATCACGGCCTCGATCATCATCCAGATCCTGACGGTGGCCATTCCCAAGCTGGAGGAACTCCAGGAACAGGGAGCGGTGGGTCAGCGCAAGATCACCCAGTACACCCGGTACCTCACCCTGGTCATAGCCTTCCTGCAGGCCACGGGGATCACCTTCGTGTTCGGGCGGGGTGGCGGCGGCCGTCTCGGAAACACCGCCGGAATCAGCGTTCTGCCCAACTTCACCATGGGTCGGGTGCTCCTGGTGATCATCTCCCTCACGGCCGGAACCGCCCTGCTGATGTGGATGGGTGAGCTGATCAGCCAGAGGGGGGTGGGCAACGGCATGTCGTTGCTGATCTTCGCCTCGGTGGTCTCCTCCCTCCCCTTCGACGGGGCCCGCCTGCGGGCCGTGAACGGAAACCTGTACCTGTTCTTCGCCGTCGTCGTGGCCATCGGCCTGATGGTGGCCATCGTGTTCATCGAGCAGGGCCAGAGACGGATCCCGGTTCAGTTCGCCAAGAGGGTCGTGGGACGGCGGATGTACGGCGGCCAGTCCACCTACATACCGCTGAAGGTCAACCAGTCCGGCGTGATCCCCATCATCTTCGCCTCCTCGGTGCTGTTCCTGCCGGTGCTGCTCTCCAACGTGGTCAACGTGGGGTGGGTGCAGTCCATCGTCAACGACTACCTGACCCAGCCCGACAACATCGTCTACGTGATCGTGTTCGGCCTGCTGATCATCGGTTTCGCCTACTTCTACACCGCCATCACCTTCGATCCGGTGAAGCAGGCCGACAACATCCGCAAGCAGGGGGGCTTCATCCCCGGTATCCGGCCCGGTCCCCAGACCGAGAGGTACCTGGCCCGGGTGCTCAACCGCATCACCCTTCCGGGGGCGCTGTTCATAGCGGCGGTCGCCCTGGTGCCCACGATCCTCATCGCCCTGACCGCCCCGAACCTGGGCGCCTCATCGGGAATCGGCGGCGGACACGGCGGCGGAGCGGCGATCTCCTTCGGCGGAGTGTCGATCCTCATCGCCGCCGGAGTGGCCCTCGAGACGATGAAACAGGTCGACAGCCAGCTCATGATGCGTAACTACGAAGGCTTCCTCTCGTGACGGCCGAGGGAACCGATCTGGTTCGGACCCCCTCCCACCGATTGGTGATCCTGGGTCGACAGGGTGCCGGCAAGGGAACCCAGTGTGAGCGCCTGTCGCACCACTACGGGATCCCCCACATCTCCACCGGTGACATGCTCCGGTCGGCGGTCGCCGCCGGTACCGAGCTGGGCCGGCGGGCCAAGGCCATCATGGAGGCGGGCGACCTGGTCCCCGACAGTCTGATGCAGGAGATCGTGGCGGAGCGGCTCTCCCAGCCCGATGCCGCCCAGGGCTTTCTGCTCGACGGCTTTCCCCGCACCGAGGCCCAGGCCCAGTTTCTCGACGACTACCTGGCGCCGCGGGCCCTCGACCTGGTGATCAACATCGAGGTGCCCGACGAGGTGGTCATCGCCCGGATGCTGGCGCGCGGTCGGGCCGACGACACCGAGGAAGCCATCTGCCGGCGCCTGGAGCTCTACGAGAAGGAAACCGCTCCCCTGATCCACTTCTACCGTGACAAGGGAATCCTGGTCTCGGTCGATGGATACGGCTCGCCCGACGAGGTGGAGCAGCGGCTCATAGAGGTCATCGATTCCCATGTGAGCTGATCACCCCGAAATCGGGGCTTGGATATCGACTCCACAGCGGCTATCCTGCCCCGTTGGCCCATGTCGCCCGTCGGCTCGGCCTTCCCACGATCGACTCCGGGTCGATCAGGCCCGGACCGTACCGGTCGGGCCTCCCACCGAGTCGGTGCCCGCCCGTGGCGGATGCCGAGGGCGTCGGAAACCATATCAACCACCCACCCACTCGTGACCGAGTCACCCGTCGAGGAGAAGGACCCTGCCAAAACCGAAGGAAGATGTGATCGTGCTCGAGGGCGAGGTGACCGAATCTCTCCCCAACGCCATGTTCAGAGTCAAGTTCGACAACGGGCACTCCGTGCTCGCCCACATCAGCGGCAAGATGAGGATGCACTACATCCGCATCCTCCCCGGTGACCGGGTCCAGGTCGAGTTGACTCCCTATGACCTCAGCCGCGGTCGCATCACCTACCGGTACAAGTAGGACCCGTTCATCATGAAGGTACGCCCCAGCGTCAAACCCATGTGTGACAAGTGCCGGATAGTCCGGCGTCACGGTCGCGTCATGGTCATTTGCTCCAACCCGCGGCACAAGCAGCGGCAGGGATAGGAAAGCGATTCAACATGGCACGTATCGCCGGAGTGGACATTCCGCGTGAGAAGAGGGTGGAGATCTCCCTCACCTACATCTACGGCGTGGGTCGCACCACCGCCCGGACCATCTGCGAGATGACCGGTATCGACTGCAACACCCGGGTCCGGGACCTCACCGATGACGAGGTCACCAAGATCCGCCAGTTCATCGACTCCAACCTCAAGGTCGAGGGTGACCTGAGGCGCCAGGTGTCCCAGGACATCAAGCGCAAGATGGAGATCGGGTGCTACCAGGGCCTGCGGCACCGCCGGGGCCTGCCCGTCAGGGGCCAGCGCACCCACACCAACGCCCGGACCCGCAAGGGCCCCAAGAGAACAGTGGCCGGCAAGAAGAAGGCCCCCCGCAAGTAATTCCGCTCCGTTACAAGTCCTACACGAGGTAGCCCCCAGCTATGGCAAATCCCCCGGCAGGCGGTCGTCGCCCCCGGCGCCGTGAACGCAAGAACGTCAGTCACGGCATCGCACACATCAAGAGTTCGTTCAACAACACGATCATCTCCTTCAGCGACCTGCAGGGAAACACCCTGTCGTGGGCCTCGGCGGGCAATGTCGGGTTCAAGGGTTCGCGCAAGTCCACGCCCTTCGCCGCCCAGCAGGCGGCCGAGCAGGCGGCGCGGCGGGCCATGGAGCACGGTGTCCGCAAGGTCGACGTCGAGGTGAAGGGACCCGGCTCGGGTCGGGAGACGGCCATCCGCTCCATCCAGACCGCCGGTATCGAGATCACCGGAATCAAGGACGTCACCCCCGTGCCCCACAACGGTTGCCGTCCCCCGAAGCGCAGGAGAGTCTGATGGCCCGCTACACCGGCCCCAAGGCCCGCGTGTCCCGACGCCTGGGTGTCAACATCTGGGGTACCGCCGGGGAGACCAAGGCTCTCGATCGCCGCCCCTACCCCCCCGGCGAGCACGGCCGGACCCGGCGTCGCAACAACAACTCCGAGTACCTGGCCCAGCTCCAGGAGAAGCAGAAGGCCCGCTTCTCCTACGGAATCACCGAGCGCCAGTTTCGCAACATCTACGACGAGGCCAGCCGCAAGAAGGGCGTCACCGGCGAGATCCTGCTGCAGCTGCTGGAGCGGCGGCTCGACAATCTCGTCTACCGGGCCGGCTGGGCGGCGACCCGCCCCCAGGCCCGTCAGTTCGTCAGCCACGGCCACCTGAACGTGAACGGCCGCCGGGTGAACATACCCAGCTTCCGTGTCCGTGAGGGTGACGTGATCGAGCTGCGGGACAAGGCCCGGGAGATCTCCACCGTCAAGTGGAACCTCGACGTCCTGGACCGAGCCCTTCCGGGTTGGTTGGAGGCCGGCGACGGAGGCCAGCAGGTCACCGTCCGTCAGCTCCCCACCCGCGACCAGATCGACATCCCCGTGCGTGAACAGCTCATCGTCGAGCTGTACAGCAAGTAAGCCCCGCGTACCCCCGCAATCCCTTTCGAATACCGCAATCTGTCCTGCCCACGCTCTCTCCGGAGGAGTCAGCGCCCAATGCTCACAATGCAGCGGCCCACGGTGGAAGCCCTCGGCGACGAGGTCGACAACCACCAAAAGTTCGCCATAGGCCCGCTCGAGCCTGGATTCGGCTACACGCTGGGCAATGCCCTGCGCCGTACCCTGCTCTCGTCCATTCCCGGAGCGGCCATCACCCAGGTCAACTTCGACGACGCCCTACACGAGTTCGACACCATCAGTGGTGTGATCGACGATGTCACCGACATCATCCTGAACCTCAAGGACGTGGTGCTGAGTTCGGAGTCCGAGGACCCCATCTCCGCCCGCATCGACGTGCGGGGGCCCGGCGACGTCCTGGCCGGCGACATCCAGTTCCCGCCCGAGGTGGA
>DRKF01000219.1 GCA_011051915.1 Acidimicrobiales bacterium
CCGACGGTGACCCTGGGGCATCTCCGGTGGCAACCGGGTGGAGATCTCGGCTCCTATGGCCCGGGCCAGG
Organism: Acidimicrobiales bacterium; assembly: GCA_011051915.1. GTDB lineage: Bacteria > Actinomycetota > Acidimicrobiia > Acidimicrobiales > Poriferisodalaceae > DRKF01. The sequence continues at coordinate 71 of DRKF01000219.1, forward strand.
CCACCGATCCTCTCGGTCATGACCTCGTTTCCCGAACGTTGGGCCACAGCACAAAGGGCCAGCAGGACCCCGGACCAGCCGCCGACGACATCGAGCGGGTCCACAGGTGAGATCTCGGGCACCTCGAACGACCCCATCAGGTCCCTGGCCATGGCGAGCAGGTCCTCATGGCCCAGCAGTTGTCCGGCCACCGCGGCGGCGTAGGCCCGGCCGGAGACTCCGCCGGTCAGCTCCCAGCGGACCAGACCCTCGGCCCCGTCGGCTTCGGGGCCCACGGTGAGAGCCCCGCGTACCAGTGGAGTCCAGCGACCCGGTGCTCCCGACACGCGCTCCAGGGCCGCCAGGAAGACCGCCACCCCGGCCGAGCCGCTGTAGAGGCTCCGGTCCATCAGGGACGGCACTCTCACTGCCGTGTACCCCCGGGTTCTGCTCTCCAGCCACCACACCCCACCGCCCGGAGAGGTCAGGGCCCGCTCCGCCAACCACTCGCCGATCGACACCGCCCGGGACAGCGGATCCTCCCCGGGCCGGTCGGGCTGTTCCCGCTCCCGGAGCTCCTCCCCTCGGCTCCGGGGCTCCTTGCCCTCCAGGGTGATGGCGATGAGATCGGTCTGAAAGACCCGGTCGACCGCTCCCGCCGCCCGGGATCGGTCCCGCAGGCCCTCGGCGCCGTTCCGGGGGAAGCGGCCCGGCCCCAGGTCGGCCTCCGCCGTCCTCAGGGTGCCGTCCCCGGCGTCGACCCCGAACCAGGGGATCTCCAGGTTCCCGACCGCCTCCTTCTCGCGGTCGACGACCGCCCGGGCCCAGTCCAGGTCCTCGGAGTCGTCGGTGAGATCCTCGAGCCGGTCGAGCCATTCGTCCAGCTCGTCCAGCCCGGCGGCGAACAGGCGCTCGTCGGCCAGGACGTCCGGCTGCACGATCGATTTCACGACCCGGGAGTAGATGGCGGTGGCGCGGAAGACGACCCGGGTGGTCAGGTCGGAGAATTCGTCCAGCGGGGGATCACCGTCGACGAGGAGTCGATCCATCTCCTCATAGCCCCGGATCAGTCTCTCGATGTCGGGGCCCGTTCCGCCCCGGGGCCGGTTCGTGGACGGCGGGGTCTCCGCCATCATCTCCCCGAGGTGCATCCGGTCGGTTCCGATGTCCCGCCAGCGGGGGATCAAGGTCCCCGTGACCTGACTGGGCGCCCCACCGAAACCCGACAGGTCGACCATCAACCCGGCCCGGGCCGGCAGGGCGCCAGGAAGCAGACCGGTGAACAGCACCGAGTCGACCAGGATCCTCCCCGTCTCGCCCTCATAGGGGAGCAGGGCGGGGTGAGGCAGGGGCTGAACCATGCACTCGAGATCGACGATGACCGGCTGATCCCCGACCGCCAGGAGGTTCTCGACGTGGAGGTCGGTGGCCCCGATCCGGCGCAGCAACGCCAGGTGCCCTCCGGCCCGGTGCCAGAACCTGGCCCGGCCCCCGGCATCGGCATCGGTGTCGGCCTCCAGATACTCCATCCACCCGTAGCCACCACGGTCGACCACCCCCGGGACCAGCAGGGGCAGGCTGAAGCCGGCGTCATTGGCCCATCCCAGGAGGCGCCCGTAGGCGGCCTCCTGGCCCATCGGCCGGGGCTTGTAGACGATCCGCCGACCGCTCCGATCCCGGAGGGAGACCACGTGCCGACCCCCGTTGTGGACATCGCCGAGGGCCCGACTGACGGACTCGACCGGGGGTACGGCATCATCGGAGGCCCCCCAGCGGAAGGTCTCCCACAGTCGCGCCCGGTCGGATTCGAGACGCTCCAGCATCTCCCGGCCGGCACGGCACCAGTGGTCGGCGACCTTCCCCATGAGACGCCAGGCCACCGGGTAGACCCGGGCCAGCTCTTCCAGCCCGGAGTCGAGCTGCCCCGACACGAACTGCCGGTAGGTCTGCCCCTCGGCCCGACCGGGCTCCCACATCTGCAGCAGACACCGGGCGCCGATGAAGGCCAACCTCTCGGCCAGATTGTGCTCCAGCTGCTCCCTGGCCCGGCACCCGAGAAGCGAATCCACCCGGGAGTCGGCCTCCAGCGCATGAACCGCAGACGAGACAACCGGCTCGAATACCGGCCCGAAGGGAATGCTCGCCCGGCGCCGGTCCCTTGCTGTCAGTCCGTGCACTCGTCAGGGCCGGTGCACACACAGACACCACTGCTGGTGCACAGGTAGGCCTCGGTGTACTTCTCGCCGGCTGCCGCCGATCGAACGGGAGGGGCCACCCGTAGGACGTCGAAACGGCCCACACTCAGCCCCTTGCGCACGGCGAAACCCGTGACCTCGTCCTGCCCGGCATCCAGCTTGACCACGAAATGAGCGGTCCGCGGGGTCTCGATGTGGACGTTGATGGCCACATCGGAGAGATCCAGGTCGTCGTCCTGGGCCACCTCGGCGATGATGGGCGCCACTGTCCCCTGGGGATCCAGCACCAGGCGTTCCAGAAACCCCGGCTCGGTCATCGAGCGCTCGGTGAGGATCATCTGCACCGCTTCGCGGGCAGTCACGGTCTCGGTCGTGGACATCGGCATCTCCTTCGTTCGGCGAGCCGCGACCACACGGCTCTCTGCCAGGGAGGACGGTCTCCCGTCCCGGCGGTTACAACGAGCGGGCGTCCCCTGCCTCCTCGATCGGTGAATCGCTTGTGCCCCGAAGCCCGAGATGCAACCCTGACTACCTCAATTCCCGGCCTACGGGTCGGAGTCTCTGCTCAGGAGGGCGAGTACGAATGAAGAAGTTCCCGAGACTGCTGGCGTTGCTGCTGGCGCTGGGTCTGTTGGCCGCGGCCTGTGGCGACAGCTCCGGCGACAGCAACGCGGAAGGGACGGGCGACTCCCCGACTTCCACCGAAGCCCCGTCCACCACCGAGGCCATGGCCGACTCGGGCCTCCCCGATCTGGGCGGCCGTGAGGTCACCATCGCGGTGGAGAACGCCTATCTGCCGTTCAACTACATCGACGCCGAGACCGGTGAGGCCGCCGGCTGGGACTACGCCGCCATCGACGAGATGTGCAACCGGCTGAACTGCACCCCCGTCTACCAGACGTTCTCGTGGGAACCGATGATCCAGGCCGTCGCCGACGGGCAGTTCGACATGGCCGCCGACGGCATCACCATCACCGAGGAACGAGCCCAGGTCGTCGACTTCTCCATCGGCTACATCAACATCGACCAGCGGATCATGGTCCGCAAGGGCGACACCTCGATCACCTCCGCCGACGACCTCATCAACGGCGACTTCAAGGTCGGCACCCAGACCGGCACCACCAACTACGACAAGGCCGTCGAACTCGTCGGCCAGGACCGGGTCCAGGCCTTCGAGAGCTTCCCCTTCGCCGTACAGTCCCTCATCGCCGGTGACGTCGACGCCGTCATCATCGACGAGACCGCCGGCCAGGGCTACCTCGGGGAGAACGCCGACCAGATCGAACTCGTCGGCGAATCACTCTCCTCCGACCAGCTGGGGTTTATCTTCCCCAAGGGCTCCGACCTCGTCGAACCCTTCAACGTTGCCATCAAGGCCATGATCGACGACGGCACCATGGCCAAGCTGGGCGAGGAGTACTTCTCCGGTGCCTTCACCATCACCTACGACGACATCGCCGACCCCTCAACCGAGGAAACCGACTCCTGAGTCACCGGCAGTATTGACATCGACGTGATCCGAGAGAGGGGTGCCGGCCTAGGTCGGCACCCCTCCGATCGTCAGGGGGACCTTTGAGCGAGTACGAACTGCAGGCCGAGGGGCCGTTGGACATCATCGAGGCGGGCACGACCCCGGGCGCGCTCGGCGGTATGGGCCTGCCCGGAGCCAAGACCAGGCGAGCCGCCGACGAGGCACCCTGGTGGGACACCTTCCCGTGGTGGGCGGTCCTGATCGGGCTGATCATCGCCTGGATGGGTCAGAAGGTTCTCTTCAGCGACGACTACGCCGTGGCCTGGGAGAGAATCAGCCCAGGGGTCTGGCTGACCATCAAGACCACCCTGTACTCGTTCGGCCTGGCCTTCGTTCTGGGGCTCATCACCGGACTGGGTCGCATCTCCCGGTTCTTCGTGTTCCGCAACCTGGCCCGGACCTATGTTGAGTTCATCCGCGGAATTCCGATGCTGGTGCTCATCTTCACCATCGCCCTGGTGGTGGTTCCCCAGGTGAGCGAGTCCCTGGGCCGTGAGAACTCGGTGTCCCCCGAGTGGAGGGCGATCATCGCCCTGGCCCTGATCTACGGCGGCTACATGGCCGAGATCTTCCGTGGTGGGATCCAGGCCATTCCCAAGGGCCAGATGGAGGCCGGGCGGTCCCTGGGCATGAGCCGGGGGCAGACCATGAAGTCGATCATCCTCCCCCAGGCCATGAGAATCATCATCCCACCCCTGGGCAACGACTTCATCGCCATCCTCAAGGACACCTCGCTGCTGTCCGTCCTCGGCATCCTCGAGGTCACCCAGCTGGCCCGCCAGTACGCCTCGAGCACCTTCAAGTTCCGGGAGGGCTATCTGGTCACCTCGTTCATCTACCTGTTGCTCACCGTGGCCCTGTCGCTGATGCTGGCCGGCTTCGAGTACTGGATCAATCGTGATCGGAGGGGGGAGAGATGAGTCTCGACCGGCTCGCACCGCCCATAATCGAGGTTCGCTCGCTCACCAAGAGATTCGGCTCCTTCTACGCCCTCAAGGGCGTCGACCTGACGGTACGACCCGGGGAGGTGGTGGTGATCGTGGGCCCGAGCGGATCGGGCAAGTCCACCATCCTGCGATCGCTGAACCTCCTTGAGACCCCGACCAGCGGATCGGTGGTGGTCGACGGGGTGGAGATCACCGATCCCGGCTGCGACATAGACGAAGTCCGCACCGAGATCGGGATGGTGTTCCAGCAGTTCAATCTCTTTCCCCACCTGACCGTCCTGGACAACATCACCCTGGCCCAGCGCAAGGTCCGCAATCGCTCCAGGGACGACGCCCGCGAGATGGCCGTGCGCCAGCTCGAGCGGGTGGGCATCCCCGAGAAGGCCGACTCCTACCCCCGCCAGCTCTCCGGCGGTCAGCAGCAGCGGGTGGCCATCGCCCGGTCCCTGGCCATGGAACCCAAGATCATGCTGTTCGACGAGCCCACCTCAGCCCTGGACCCCGAGATGATCAAGGAGGTCCTGGACGTGATGCTGGAACTGGCCCGTGAGGGGATGACAATGGTCGTGGTGACCCACGAGATGGGATTCGCCCGGGCCGCCGCCGACCGCATGATCATCATCGACGAGGGGGAGATAGTCGAGGAGGGCGAGCCCGAACAGGTCTTCCTGCACCCCAACCACCCCCGCACCAGGGCCTTTTTCGACAAGATCATCACCCACTGAGGGCATTGGCGCGTAGCCTCAAGCTCCGGCAGAACAGCTCAGATCGAATCTCTTCCCCCGGACACCGACATCCAGCTCAGCGTTGCCACCGTGACCCGTGAACGCCGTGGGGCCATGGCAACCACCAGCCATCGAACCGGGTCGCCTTCCGCAGCGCTGAATATTCCGTCGGGAGCCAGCTCGGCAGTCTCGGTCAGGGCCGGGAACGTGAACGGCGCCGGACCCGCGGCGACGATCTCGATACCGGTTCCCTGACGTCGGGACCATGTCGATGTGCGCCAGCGTTCGGATGTGGGCACGACCGCGCCCGCCCAGGACCGACCAACACTTCCGGACCTGATCCGCGGCAGGCCCGTGTTTCGGCCGGCGGCCGGAGGACACCCATCACACCTTCCCCAGGGTGAACCTCCGGCCACCGGCGCCACGGCTGCGTCACCCGACTGACGCCGGGCTCGCCACAACCGCGATCCATCGAACGGAACCGAGC
>DRKF01000220.1 GCA_011051915.1 Acidimicrobiales bacterium
CGCCCCCGGCCGCCGTCGCCGGGTACACACCTCGGGGCCGGTGACGGGAGGGCGGGCGGCGACCCGCTCAGCGCCGGTCCGGCCCTCCGGTCCGACGCCGTGCCTCCTGTCGCGACACGAGTGAGTCGACCAGCCAGGCGTGCACGGTCGGGCCGGTGATCTCCCGGAGCTCGTGTTCCAGGGCCCGGTAGACGGGAACCTCGCCCACCTGCGCCTCGGGGGAGTCGACACACCACCAGGCCATGTCGGCGCCGCCCTCGGCCCAGTCCTCCCTCAGCCACGCCCGCACCATGGTGTAGACGTGGCCGGTCTCGGTGAGGTGATCCTCCCGACGGATCGGAACCTGGCGGCAGACCTCGGGCTTGAGGGACGTGGCCGGAAGGCCACGGTCGGTCGCCGCCAGGTGGAATGCGCAGCCCGAACCGCCGGGGTGATCGGGGTCGTTGAGAAAGACACAGGCCCCATCGACGGTCTGGGTCCGCCAGGATCCGGGTTCCGCTTCGATCAGGCCGCTGGGTCGGACACCGGGCCGTGTGGCCCGCTGCCACTCCGAGGTGGACAGGGATCCCGCCGACCGCTCGACGTTCACCCGGTCGGCCTCGTCGCTCAGCCACGCCCCCTGCGAGCAGCATCCCGCATGGCTGTTCTCCTCGGCCACGCTACCGATCCCCCCGCAGCCCTGGCCCCAGATACACGTCCAGCGGCCGGCCAGGAACGTCACGTCGAACAGCCAGGTGCGCGCTTCGGTCGGGTCCTCGATGGATATCCACTCCCTCCGTTCCGTCGGAGGGGTGATGTCCGTCCGGGCCGACCGGATGTGCACGGCTGTCGGTTCGTCACCCATGGCCGCTCAAAGCTAGAGGCCCTGGCGGCCAGTTGGGGTCGGATCGTTGCGGCGGGCCGGCCTGGGGCCCTCAGCCGGCCCCCGGTGGCGGCCGCTTCCCCCGGGCGGGAGTGGGCACGGTAGTTTCGGGCGTGGACGAAGGGAACCAGTTGAATCACCGGACCGACCGTGACGACGGCGCACTGGCGGCCGAGCTCACCGCCGCGCTCGGATCCGGGCAGGTTCGAAGTGCCGGACTGGAGCGGGCCCTCTACAGCCGTGACTCCTCCACCATGGAGGCCGAACCCTCCCTGGTCGTCCTGCCCCGCGACGCCGAGGAGGTGGCGACCGCCGTCCGGATCACCACCGGGCACGGGCGGCCGTTCGTGGCCAGGGGCTCGGGGACCGGTCTGGCGGGAGGTGCGGTTCCCCTCGACGGTGCGGTGGTGATCGCCACCAGTCGGATGAACCGACTCCTGGACGTGGACGTGACGGGTCGCCTGGCCTGGGTGGAGCCGGGGATACTGAACCTGGACCTCAGCCATCAGGTCGCGGGATACGGGTTGCACTTCGCTCCTGATCCCTCCAGCCAGCAGGTGTGCTCCCTCGGAGGAAACGTGGCCAACAACTCCGGCGGGCCCCACTGCCTGGCCTACGGAGTCACCTCGGCCCACATCCTGGCCATGGAGGTGGTCCTGCCCGACGGGAGCACCGTCATGCTCGGCGGGACCACGGCCGAACCGAGCGGCTACGACCTCAGGGGGCTGTTCGTCGGATCGGAGGGGACACTCGGTATCGCCACCCGGGTGGCGGTGCGGCTCACTCCCAACCCCCCGGTGGTGCGAACCCTGCTGCTCGACTTCGACGACACCGACGATGGGGCGGCGACGGTCTCGGGCATCATCGCCGCCGGTCTGGTCCCCGCCGCTCTGGAGATGATGGACCGCCGGGCGGTGGAGGTGGTGGAGGCCTTCGCCCACGCCGGCTACCCCACCGACGCCGAGGCCGTTCTCCTGGTGGAGGTCGACGGTCTCGGGCCCGGCGTGGAGGCGGCGGTGGAGACCATAGGGGCGGTCGCCCGCCGGAATTCGGTACGTACGGTGAGGGTCGCGGCCGACGAGGCCGAACGCCAGGCCCTGTGGCGGGGGCGCAAGAACGCCTTCGGGGCGGTCGCCCGTCTGGAGCCCGACTACTACCTCCACGACACGGTCGTGCCCCGGTCGGCACTCACCCGGGTGTTGAGACGGGTGTACGAGATCGCCGATCACCACGGCCTGAAGGTCATCAACGTGTTCCACGCCGGGGACGGAAACCTCCACCCCATCCTCTCCTACGACAGCCGGATACCGGGAATGACCGAGAAGGTCCATCAGGCCGGCCGGGAGATCGTGGAGGCCTCCCTCGACGCCGGGGGTGTGCTGTCGGGTGAGCACGGCATAGGCCTGGAGAAGAGGGACTACATGGGGCTGATGTTCAGCGCCGACGACCTGGCCGAGCAGGACCGTGTCCGTTCGGTGTTCGACCCGCGCCGACTGTCGAATCCCGACAAGGTCATTCCCGGGGGTTCCCGCTGCTCCGACGCCGGTTGGGCCGCCGGGGCGGCGGCAGGGGAGGGGGCGTGGGTCTGAGACCTCATCCACCCGAGCTGAAGGAGTTCGCCGAGCGGGTCGGGACCCAGGGGCCGGTCGGAGTAGCCGGCTCCAGAACCCACTTCGAACTCGGAGGAGCCCTGCGTGAGGGAACTCCGCTGGTGACGGCTCCGGTCGGTGTGGTCGCCCACGATCCCGCCGAGATGACCGTGCGGGTCAGGGCGGGTACCCCCGTCTCTGTCCTCGAGGAGCATCTCCGAGCCGGTGGACAGATGGTTCCCCTCGACCCCGAGTGTCCCACCAGCACCGTGGGTGGGGTTCTGGCGGTGGGTCGATCCGGAATCCGCCGTCTGGGATACGGCCACCTCCGGGATCTGGTTCTGGAGATCACCTACGTGAACTCCGCCGGCCGTCTGATCAGGGCCGGCGGGCCGACGGTCAAGAACGTGTCCGGTTTCGATCTCTGCCGTCTGCTCGTGGGGTCGCTGGGAACACTCGGGTTCATCGCCGAGGTGGTGCTCCGGTGCCATCCCCTCCCGGAGGTGTCGCGCTGGTACGTGAGCGGGGAGGATCCGGAAGATCTGCTGGCCGGGCTCTACCGACCGGCGGCGATCCTGTGGGACGGAGCCGTGAGCAGTGTTCTGTTGGAAGGGCTGGCCGCCGATGTCGATGACCAGGAGCGACGTTTCGACCTGAGCCCGGCCGAGTCGGCTCCGGAGATTCCCCGGCGGGGACGCCAGTCGGTTCGGGCGTCGCAGGTCGCCGACCTCCAGGGCGAGTTCCTGGCCGAGGTGGGGGTGGGGGTGGTCCACCGCAGCGTGTACACCGATCCGCCTCCCACCGACGCCCCGGCCCTCCACCGGGCGGTGAAGGAGAGGATGGATCCCAGCGGCCGGCTGAACCCGGGGCGGGAGGTGGTCGTGTGAGGAGGGGGGCCGAGTTTCCGATCGATCTGGGATTGGACGCCGATGATCTCGTCTCCTGCGTGCACTGTGGGCTCTGTCTGCCCCACTGCCCGACCTACCGGATCACCCAGGAGGAGATCTCCTCGCCCCGGGGACGGCTGATGCTCATGGCCGAGGTGGCCGGATCCGGAACCGCGGACTCGGTGTTCGTCGATGCCATCGACGCCTGCGTGGGATGCCGCGGGTGTGAGGCGGCCTGTCCGTCCGGTGTCCCCTACGGACGCATGCTGGAGCGGACCCGAGCCGCCCTGGTCGAGTCGGCGGGCTACCAACCGTGGTGGCGGCGCCTGGGGTACAGGATTCTGGAACACCCCCGGTTGCTCCGGACGGGCAGCCGGCTGCTGGCCCTGGTCCAGAGGGCGCGGCTGGTCCCGTCGCGTTTCGCCCTACCGCCGATCCCTCTGCGCAGGACCCCGCTGGAATCCTCCCCGCGGGGAACGGTCTGGTTCTTCACCGGATGCGTGATGGACGCCTGGATGGGGGACACCCTCGCCGCGGCCATGAGAGTGGTGGAATCCACCGGGGTGGAGGTCCGGGTCACCGGCGACGCCGCCCCGTGCTGTGGGGCCCTCCATGTCCACGCCGGACTCGAGTCGGAGGCCAGGGACCTGGCCCGGCAGGTCATGTCCGCCCTCGAAGGCGATGGCCCGGTTCTGGTTCCCTCCGCGGGTTGTGGTGCCCAGCTCAAGGAGTACGGCGAGCTGTTGGGCACCGCCGCGGCGCAGGAGTTCTCCTCGCGGGTACTCGACATCCACGAGTGGCTGGCCGGCCGGGACATTCCCCTCCAGGTGGGGACACCGCCGGAGGAACCTCCGCCGCGGGGGCGGCCGGTGGTCGCGGTGCAGGATCCGTGCCATCTGCGTCACGTCCAGCACGCCCACCTGGCGGTACGTCGGGTCCTGGAACCGTTCTTCGAGCTGGTCGATCTCGACGATGCCGGGCTGTGCTGCGGCGCCGGCGGTGCCTACTCCGCCGCCCATCCGTCGGAGGCGGCCGCCATCCGGGAGCTGAAACTGGCGGCCATCGACCGGGCCGGTGGAGACCTGGTCGCCTCGGCGAACCCCGGATGCATGATCCATCTCCGGGCCGGCGGTGCCCCCGCCCTGCATCCTCTGGAGCTGGTCGATCGGGCCCAGAGAGGCCTGCTCTGACCATCCGCCGCCGACTGTTCCATACCCGGGCGTGGAAATCGGCCGGGTCCCGGCGTCGGCAGACCGGGTCTGGGCTCAGACGGTGTTGATGAGATCGATCAGCGGGCGGAGTCTGCCGTAGTGGCGTGGACCGTAGCGGAAGGCCAGACGGGGAAGGTCCACCACGTCGTCGGAGGTGATCTCGGGCCTCAGGGGCTGGCTGGGGAGGATACGACCGTCCACGGCCAGGTAACCGCACTCGGCGTTGATCTCCTCGAGCAGGTGTTCGGGAACCGGCCTCAGCATCCTCACGACGAGGCGGTCACCCACGTATCGGATCGAGTGGTAGTTGTGCCAGAATCGGGTGATCTCCCGACAGGCCTGGCCCACGTCGTGGGCCATGAAGTACTGACGGCGGTCGGCGGGATTGATCAGCCCGCCCGCCTCCAGTTCTCCGGTGACGAACTCCTCCCAGTGCTTCCAGTAGGTGCCCCCCGGTACATCGAGCAGAACGACCGGTGAGGGTTCCGCCTTTCCGGTCTGCTGGAGGGTGAGCAGTTCAAAGGTCTCGTCGAGTGTCCCGAAGCCGCCGGGCAGGGCGACGAACCCCTTGGACTCCTTGATCAGCATCAGCTTGCGGGTGAAGAAGTACTTCATCGCCACCAGCTTCTCGTCCCCGGCCAGGAAGGCGTTGGCCTCCTGCTCGAAGGGGAGACGGATGTTGACACCGAAGCTTCGCTCGCGTCCGGCCCCCTCGTTCGCCGCCATCATGATGCCGGGACCGGCCCCGGTCACGACCATCCAACCGTCCTCGGCCAGGCGGCGGGCCACATCGCGGGCCAGGGCGTAGGCGGGATCGTCGGGCCTGGTACGGGCCGACCCGAAGATCGTCACCTTCTTGAGATCCCGGTAGGGGCGGAACATGTCGAAGGCCTCGCGCATCTCGACGAGGGCGGCCGAGGCGATCTTCATGTCCAGACGGTCGGGCCGGTCGGCGACGAGGCGGGCGGCACCGAACATCAGCTCCCGGGCCAGCTCGGGGTTCACCGTCGAGTCGAGATCCCGGACCAGCTGCTCGATGTCGGCCTCGATCTCCGGCCCGATAACGGTCTCGTCTTCGGGATGAGGTCGCTCGTTGGCAGTCATGTCAATCCGAAGGGTGCCACACCGGAGGGGGTCAGGTCTGTGAGGTGGCGGTGTTCACCGGGATGCGGAGCCTGGTGGGAGGGTGCCACACCCGGCAGGGTCAGGTCTGTGAGCTCACCGTGTTCACCGGGATGATGGCCCGGCGGGACGGCTTGATGCCGTCGCGGCCACCGCGATCGGGTCCGTCCCGGAACTCGAGCCGCC
>DRKF01000221.1 GCA_011051915.1 Acidimicrobiales bacterium
TCACCCCCCGGACCACGACCATGTCATCGGCTCGGGCGATGACGCCGCCGTCGAATCGGGTGAAGCTCCTCCCACAGGGACACGGGCTGTCGTCGATCCTGACGATGTCACCGGTCCGGTACCTGACGGCGGGAAATCCGGCCCGGCCGAGGTTGGTGATCACGAGCTCGCCCTCCGACCCGGGGGCGACGGGTCGATCCCCGCCGGGCTCGATCACCTCGGCGATGAACTCACTGTCGATCAGGTGCACGGCCCCGGTCCGGGCCTGACAGCCGAAGCTGTGGGCCCCCACCTCCGACGCCCCGGCGTGGTCGTAGCACTTCATCGCCCAGGTCTGTTCCAGCCGGTCCCTGGTGGCGGGGATGCTCGCCCCCGGCTCACCGGCGTGCACCGCCAGGCGCAGGGGGATGGTGGAGAGGTCGAAGCCCTCCTCCCGGGCCACCTCGGCCAGTCGCAGGGCATAGGTCGGTGTGCAGCACATGGCGGTCACACCGAGGTCGGCCATGAGATGCAGTCTCTGGACCGAGGTACGACCACCTCCGGGGATCATGAGGGCACCGATGAGACTGGCCCCGCCCAGAGCCGCCCAGAATCCGATGAACGGCCCGAACGAGAACGGTACGAACAGGCGGTCATCGGCAGTCAGACCGGCGCCGGCCAGAACGTGACCCCAGCAGCGGCCCCACCAGGCCCAGCTCTCCTCGGTGTCGAAGACCCTGAGCGGCTCGCCGGTGGTCCCCGATGTCTGGTGGATCCTGACGTAGGCGGACTCGGGGTAGGTGCAGTTCCGGCTGAGCACCCCCTCGGCCTGGGCCGCCAGCAGCTCCGCCTTGGTGGTGAAGGGGAGGCCGGCCAGATCGTCCAGGCTCCTCACATCACCGGGCTCGGCCCCGACCTCGGCCAGCTTCTCCGTGACGAACCGATTGCGCCCCCACAGCTCGCCGATCAGTGCCGTCAGCCTGGTCGCCTGGAGCTCACGCAGACGTTCCCGCGGCAGGGTCTCGACCCCGCGGTCGAAGTAGGTGATCCGATCTCGGCTCATTGGGCAGACCCCCGGACTATCGACACCATAGATCGGCACGGTCACGGTTTCCCAACTGCCCCGGGATTCGTCCCCCGGACCGTGTCAGGAGTATTCTGAGGCGATGGCGGGGTCCACCGAAACTCCTGAATTCACCCCTACACGAAGCCCCCGCGGGCATCAGCGGTAGCCATGTCCGAGCGGGTGCTCACCATCGAGGTCAACGGTGAGCCCCATCGCATCCTGAGCAGCGACAACCGCACGTTGCTCGAGGTCCTCCGCGAGGATCTGGGTCTGACCGGCACCAAGCACGGCTGCGATGTCGGCGAGTGCGGGGCCTGCTCGGTGTTGATGGACGGACAGCCGGTGCTGGCCTGCCTCGTACTCGCCCTGCAGGTAGGCGACCGCACCGTCACCACCATCGAGGGACTCGCCGCCGACGGAAACCCCGACCCCGTCCAGAAGGCGTTCGCCGAACGCGGTGCCGCCCAGTGCGGATACTGCACGCCGGGAATGATCATCTCGTCTCGGGCCCTACTCGACGGAAACCCCGATCCCTCCACCGAGGAGATCAACACCGCCCTGGCGGGGAATCTCTGCCGCTGTACCGGCTACAACAAGATCGTCGAGGCCGTGCACCTGGCCGCCTCGCGCGAGGCCCGTCCGTGAACACCGGGCTCGGAGGACACGGAGCGGTGGGGCGCCCCCTGCCCCGCCTCGATGCCCTCGAGCAGACCACCGGGCGGCTGCGCTACGCCGACGACATGAACCCTCCCGGCACCCTGTTCGGCCGTCAACTGCGCAGCCCCCACGCCCACGCCCGGATCATCTCCGTCGACACCACCCGGGCCGAGGCCCTGCCCGGGGTGAAGGCGGTGATCACCGGCCGCGATCTACCCAACCGCTACGGGATCTTCCCCGTCAGCCAGGACGAAACGGCCCTGGCCGTCGACCGGGTGCGCCAGGTCGGCGAGGCCGTCGCCGCCGTCGCCGCCGTCGACCCCGAGACGGCCGAGCGGGCCGTCAACCTGATCGAGGTCCGGTACGAACCACTCCAGGAGACCACCACCATCGAAGAGGGCCTGGCCGGGGACCGCGAGCTGATCCACGGCGAGGGCATCGGGTCCAATGTGAACCGCCAGGCGGCTCTGGAGTTCGGTGACGTGGCCGAGGGGTTCGCCGTCGCCGACCACATCCGTGAGGACGTCTACTACTTCGGGGGCAACACCCACGCCGCTCTGGAGACCCACGCCGCCCTCGCCACCTACAGCCCGGAGGGGCGGGTCACGCTGTGGTCATCCACCCAGGTACCGCACTATGTTCACCGCACCCTCGAACAGGTCCTGGAGCTGCCCGCCGACCGTATCCGCATCATCGCCACTCCCAACGGCGGCGGGTTCGGGGGCAAGACCGACATCTTCTCCCACGAGCTGGTCGTGGCCAAGCTGGCCATGCTCACCGGCCGTCCCGTCAAGATCAACCTGAGCCGGGAGGACGTGTTCTACGCCCACCGCGGCCGTCACCCGGTGCTGATGTGGATACGTACCGGGTTCGAGAAGGACGGCCGCATCACGGCCATGCACTTCCGATCCTTCCTCGACGGAGGTGCGTTCGGGAGCTACGGGGCCGCCTCCCTGCTCTACACCGGGGCTCTGCAGACGAGCACCTACCGCATCCCCAACTACCGCTTCGAAGGGGTCCGGGTCTTCACCAACAAGCCGGCCTGCGGCCCCAAGCGGGGCCACGGCACCCCTCAACCCCGGTTCGCGATGGAGAGCCAGCTCGACAAGGCCGCCGCCGACCTGGGTATCGACCCGGTGACCATCCGTCGCCGCAACACCGTCCGCCCCTATTCCATGACCGTGAACCATCTCCGGATCACGAGCTGTGGTCTCGACGAGTGCATCGACGAGGTCGTGGCGGCATCGGGCTACGAGACCAAGCACGGGCACCTTCCCCGTGGTCGGGGCGTGGGCCTGGCCGTCGGGTGCTACCTCTCGGGTGCCGGGTTGCCGATCTACTGGAACAAGATGCCCCAGTCCGAGGTCCAGGTGAAGGTGGACCGCGGTGGAGGCGTGACCGTGTACTCCATGGCCACCGACATCGGCCAGGGCTCCACCTCGATGCTGGCCACCGTGGTGGCCGAGTCCCTCGGGCTGGACCCTTCGGACCTGATCATGGTGACCGCCGACACCGACCTCACCCCCGTCGACCTGGGCAGCTACTCGAGTCGGGTCACGTTCATGGCCGGCAACGCCGCCCTCGAAGCCGCGGTCAGGATCCGGACCCGGGTGCTGGACGCCGTGGCCGAGAAGCTGGAGGCCGATCCCTCCGATCTGGAACTGGCCGGCGGTCGCGTCGGGGTCAAGGGTGACCCGGCCAGTTCCGTGGACTGGGCCGAGGCGGTCGTGCTGGCCACCACCGCCGGCGGGCCCCTCGTCGAATCGGGCTCCTACACCCCACCCAGGCTGGCCGGTCCCTACAAGGGCGCCGGTGTGGGCA
>DRKF01000222.1 GCA_011051915.1 Acidimicrobiales bacterium
AACCCTCGCCACCGGCGGTCACCGACGAGACCTTCGCCGACGACCCGGTGAACACCGTCCCTCCGGGGGAGGGGCCGATCGTCTCCCCCGTACCCAACGCCGACCGGCTCTGGTCCGATGTGGTCGTCGAGCGTCCCGAGCTGTCCTCGTGGGCCGCCGACCGCTGGCTGGGGGCCTACCGGCGCCTGGGTCCACCACCGGCGGACTATGCCGCCACCCGTCTGTCGCTGCACCGCGTGGCCGCCTACGTGATGTCCCCGGCCCGGCGCCGGGCCAACGGCCGGATCGCCCTGCGGTGGACTCTCGGCGGGTTCGGAACCCCCTTCTTCGCCGAGGACGTGCAGGTCCGTCTGGAAGGGGCCGATCTCGTCGTCCAGGAAGGTGACGGGGTTCGGGAGGCGCCGCTGACGAACCTGGTCGACGCCGCCGCCCTCGTGGGTTCGGTGCCCGACGAGGAGTGGGCTTCGCGCTACGACATCCCCGAATCCGGCGGGGTCGAATCTCCCCTGGAGGTGGACGCCGAGGCCGCCCGCTACCTGGGCGACTGGTACGGATTCGCCTACAGCGTGCTGGAGGAACTCCGCTCCGACGTCGCCTCCGTCGACGACAGCCGGGTCCAGCTCTGGCCCGAGCATTTCGATGCCGCCTTCGAGATGCTCAGCGATGAGGAGCACCGCAGGGCCAGTTACGGAGCTTCACCGGGCGACTCCACGATCGACGAGCCCTACGTGTACGTGGCCCCCTGGTATCCCGATGACCGGCCCGAGAGCAGGGTCTGGAATGCGCCCTTCGGCGCTGCCCTTCCGCTGTCGGAGTTCGTCGATGCCCCCGACCAGAGGGCGGCGGTACTGGAGTTCTGGCGGCAGGGCCGTGACGTCCTGGCCGGGGGATCCTGATCCGGTGAGGGCCGAACCGTGACCGTGGCGTTCGTCCTCTCGGGGGGAGCGAGCCTCGGAGCGGTGCAGGTCGGAATGCTGGAGGCCCTCGTCGACAGCGGGATCAGGCCGGATCTCATCGTCGGTACCTCGGTGGGGGCCATCAACGGTGGTTGGATCGCGGGCCCCGGCGGGCTCGATGATCTCGCCCGTCTCGACCGGGTGTGGCGGGGTCTGGAGCGGCGGAGCGTGTTTCCCTTCGCTCCCATCGGGGCCCTCAAGGGAGTGCTCGGCCGGCGTGATCACATCGTGCCCCCCGACGCCCTGAGGCGCCTGATCGAGGAGAATCTGCGCTTCGACCGACTCGAGGATGCGGCCGTACCGTTCCATGTGGTGGTGGCGGAGGTCCTCCGGGCGGTCGACGTGAGGTTGTCGGAGGGGCCGGCGGCGGAAGCCATTCTCGCCAGCTCGTCGATTCCCGGTGTCCTGCCGCCGGTGCGGCTGCGGGGAACCGTCTATGTGGACGGCGGTCCGGTCAACAACACCCCCGTGTCCCATGCCGTCGAACTGGGCGCCGATCAGATCTGGGTGCTGCCCAACGCCTTCGCCTGTGGGCTCAGCGAGCCGCCCCGGGCCGCCCTGGGTATGGCGTTGCACGCCATCTCACTGGCCGTCAATCGACGGCTGGCCCGTGATCTGCGCAAGTACCGCTCCGAGGTGGACCTGAGAGTCGTTCCCCCTCCCTGTCCGGTGGACGTCGCTCCCCACGACTTCTCCCAGAGCGGCGACCTCGTCGACCGGGCCCGGGAGGTGACCCGGTCGTGGTTGCGGACCCTGCGGGCCGCCGAGGAGCTGGTACCCCCGGGGCAGCTCGACCGGGTCCACCTGGAGCGCGGTCACCAGGAACTGTTCGATCTGGGTACTGCGGCTCTCGATCCCGAGACCCACGAACACCACGCCGGATGACCTCCCCGGGGCCTTCCGGCGTCGGTCTCGGGGAGGCAGGCTCAGCCCTGGGGGTGCACCGGGGCGGGGCCGCGGGCGACCAGGGCCTCGAACAGGGAGACCATCGGCGGGACGGTGCCCTCCGAGACGGCCCGGTCGAGGTCGCGGTACAACCGGTCCCCGGGCGAACCGTAGAAACGCCACGCCCCGGCTGCCACGGCGTCGGAACCGGCCCAGGGGGATCCGGTGCCCTCCAACCACGCCGGGGCCAGATCGGGGGAGGCGGCTGGCGACAGCAGGAACAGAGACCCCCGGGACTCCCCCGTGCCGATGTCGGCGTGGACCGCCAGAACGTTGCTGCCGGTCTCGTCGGCCACACACTGGTACGTGCGTATCCCCGCCTCGGCGAGTGCCAGGGGCACCTCGTCGGTTGCGAACCCGGCCCCGATGAGGGGATTCCCGCCCGGGGCGGGGTTCTCCAGGGCGTCGAGCACGGGACGGCAGGCATCCGCCGCCGCCGAAACCCCGACATCGGTGCCGGCGGTGTCGCCCTCGGGGCGCAGGGCGATCCACGCCACACCCACGGTGATGATGAGCGCCGCCAGAACCAGGGCCCGGTGGCGGGGGCCCCGGTTCCTCCACACGTCCAGGAGTGTGGCGGTCTGCCGGCCCGATGACCCCGTGGAGTCCGGTGGCTCCCCGGTGGTGTCGTCGCCGGGCTCGGGCGGGAGGTTTCCGACGTCGCTCGCTTCGGGGAGGGAATCGTCGGAGGACATGGCGGGTGAGCCTAGCGACGGGCCCCCGGGTGGTGGACGCGAGGATCAGAAGAACAGTCGGAGGACATGGCGGGTTGGCCTGGCGACGGGCCCCCGGGGTGGTGGACGCGAGAGTGATGGAAACCGTCGGACTACAGCTCCAGGCAGCATGGTGCAGTACCGCTGCTGTGACCGACGTAACATCGGCCCATGAAGGAACTCTTCTTTCCCCGCCTCTTCCACACCGCGATCAACCGGTTCGGCCCCTCGGAGGGATTCGTCGACGGTCCCTACCGGGCGACCTTCGATCAACACGCCGACCGGGTGCTGAGGCTCTGCGACGCCCTGACCAACCAGCTCGGGGTGGGTCCGGGGGAGAGTTTCGCGGTGATGGCCCTGAACGGTCATCAGTACGAGGAGATCTACCACGCCGCCTATCTCGGGGCCGGTGTGGTGAACCCGCTCAATCTGAGGCTGGCGGGCAGGGAACTCGACTACATCATCCGCGACTCGGGCAGCGAGGTGGTGTTCGTCGACGCCTTCTTCGCCCAGTTGATCCACGACGCCGTCGGCTCGGCGGACGATTCGCCCCTACGTCACACGGTGCTGATCGGCGAGGGAGACGTCCCCCACGACCTGAACTACGAGGATCTCCTGGCCGGGGCGACCCCGTCGGAACCGGTGGAGCCCGAGGAGACCGATCCGGTGGTGCTCATGTACACCGGAGGAACCACCGGGCTGCCCAAGGGGGTGCTTCTCGACCAGCGGGCCGAAGCGCTCAACGTCTACCACGCGGCCATGGCCCTGGGGGGACTCGAGCGCGAGGACAACTACCTCATGCAGACCCCGATGTTCCACGCGGCCTCGATGGTCGGGGTCCTGGGTATGCCGGCCGTCGGGGGCAAGACGACCTTCGTTCCCATGTTCAACCCATCGGGCGTCATCGACGTGATCGAGGCCGAGCAGGTGACCATGTCGGTGATGGTCCCCACCATGATCGGGATGGTGCTGGCCGACGAGAACTACCGGCCCGAGCGGTTGGCCTCGCTGCGGAAGCTCACCTACGGGGCGTCGCCGATGCCCAGCGCCATCCTCGACCGGCTCATGGAGGATCTCCCCCACCTCGAGCTGACCCAGGGCTACGGCATGACCGAGAGCGCCTCGATCCTGACCATCCTGCCCGCCAAGGACCACTACCCCGGCAGTCCCAAGCTGAGGGCGGCGGGACCTCCGCTGATCGGTGTGGAGCTCAGCATCCAGGACGAGGAGGGCAACATCCTGCCCACCGATGAGATCGGGGAGGTGTGCGCCAAGGGAGGCAACTTCATGATCGGGTACTGGCGCAAGCCCGAGGCCACCGAGGAGGCCTTCCGGGGCGGTTGGTACCACACCGGCGACGCCGGGTACCTCGATTCCGACGGCTA
>DRKF01000223.1 GCA_011051915.1 Acidimicrobiales bacterium
CTCCTGACCGACGTGCCCGAGGGTACCCTGGTGGCGGTCGAGGGCTTCACCGACAGCCAGGGTGACGCCGCCGCCAACCAGCGGCTGAGCGAGGCCCGGGCCCAGGCCGTGGTCGACTACCTCGTTTCCCAGGGGGTCTCACCGGACGTGCTGAGGGCCTCGGGCAACGGCGAGTCCCGCCCCGTCGCTTCCAACGACACCGCCGAGGGCCGGGCCCAGAATCGTCGGATCGAGTTCAACGTCGTGGTGTGAACGTGAGAGGCCGGATCGACGCGAGGTGCCGGAGCCTCCGGGCTCCGGACCGTGGGTGGGGCCGACCCGATGTGGGCGACCCCACCCGGTTCAGCCCTCGATGATGCTGATGGTCATGTCGCCGGCGTTCCCCCGCACAGCCCGGGCTGACTGATAGTCGTCAGAGTGGTACCAACCCCGGGCCGCATCGGAATCGGGAAACTCGAGCAGCACGAAGTTGGGGAGGCCGTCTCCGCCCTCGAGAACCTCGACGTCGGCTCCCTTGGCGACGAGCTTGCCGCCGAAGAGGCCATGGACCGGTCCGGCCAGCTCCCGGTAGCGGGCGTAGGCGGCCTCATCGGATACGCGGTAGCGAACCATCACGTAGGTGGTCACATTGTCCTCCGATGGCTCAGGCCGACTCGACGGCGGTACGGATGTCGGCGATGCTCTGGTCGATCAGCGGTTCGAGTGCCTCGACGACGGAGTCGGGGAGGACGTCGGTGATCCAGATGAACGTCGACTGTTCGCCGTCGGCGACCGCATTCCATGAGGCGCTGTGGTGTTCGAACCCGAAGGGTTCCTCGATCACGGAGTAGGCCATCCGACGCCGGGCGTCATCATTGGAGATGATGACCTCCCGCAGCCGAGCGCCGTTGTCGAGTGAACACAACCGGTAGTTGCCGTCCATCTCGACACCGTCGAGGTAGCCGAGCAGTCGGTCTACGTGGGCAACGTCGCTGAGAGCCTTCCAGAGGTCGGCGACGGGCCTGTTGATGGTGATTTCCTTGTGAATGGTTGCCATGAGAGGGGTGCCTCCGGAGTCGGGAATGTTCCTGGCGGGGATGATGACGGATGGTGGTGTGGCCGATCTGTGAGATTCCTGTGACACCTCGTGGGGGCCGAAGTGCTGGCGTTACAGTGGCCCGGGTGATGGACTTTCGACTCCTGGGTCCACTCCGAGTTGTCGCCGGGTCCGGCTCCGAATTGGATCTCGGTGGACGAAATCCGAGGGCTGTGATGGCGGTTCTCCTGAGCGCGCGCCGTCGGGTGGTGGGACGTGATCGCATCATCGAATCGGTATGGGGCGACCACCTCCCGAACGACCCCCGCAACACCTTGCAGCACTACATCAGTCGCCTCCGGCGGGTCCTGGGGCCAGGCCCGGGGGGCGCCGAGGTCATCAGGCGGGTGGGGGAGGGATACGTTCTCTCACCCGGTCATGAAGAAGTCGACGCTGACCGTTTCAACTCGGGCGTGACCGCGGCCCGGGAGGCTCGACGTACGGGCCGGCCGGAGGAAGCCGAGCGTCTCCTGACCAGGGCCATCGGCGAATGGCGGGGCCGACCCTATGAGAACCTCCACATCGACGCACTGAGTGTCGACATCAGGGAGCTGGAAGAAGCCTGGCTCGACGCCTCCGAGGACCTCGCCGACGTGCGACTGGCCCTCGGTCGTCATCGGGAGTGCGTTCCCGAGCTCGAGCGGCTCGTTGCCGAACATCCGATTCGCGAGCGGTTCTGGGGCCAGCTGATGACCGCGCTGTACCGCAGCGGACGTCAGGCCGAGGCGCTGCGTGCGTATCAGCGTTGCCGGCGTCATCTCGTCGAGTCACTCGGGATCTTTCCCGGTGAGGATCTGCGCATCCTCGAGGAGCGGATGTTGACCGGCGAACCGCTGCCGGACCCGATGGGGGACTCGACACCTCTCGTGCATGTCAACCCGGTGGGAGAACTGCCGACACCGCCGAACCGCTTCATCGGGAGAGCCGATGTCCTCGACGCCCTACGGTCGACAATCTCCGGGTCCGAGGTGACGACCGTTCTGGGGGCCAGCGGCGCCGGAAAGACGAGGCTGGCGATCGAGGTCGGTTCCCGGGCCGAGCGGGACTTCGCGGACGGTGTGATCTTCGTGTCCCTCGACGGGCTGACCAGTGCCCGGCGGGTTGCCCAGGTCGTCGCCGCAACCGTGGGGCTGAGAGAGGATCCGCGGCGGCTGCTTCCCGAGGCATTGGCCGATCACCTGGCTCCGCTGGACGCCCTGGTGATTCTCGACGGCTGCGATCGCGTCACCGACGGATGCGTCGATCTGCTGACTCGCTTTCGGGGTCGTAGGAGCCGAGTGGTGTTCCTGGCCACGAGCTCGGTGGTGCTGGGACTGGCAGGCGAGACCCGCTTCGACGTCGGTCCTCTGGGCAACAACTCGACGCAGTACCCGGGCTCGGACGGGATCGACCTGTTCGTGGAGCGCGCTCGGCTCGTCATGCCGGGCTGGGTCCCCCGGCGCCCTGAGATCGACACTGTCGGTGAGATAGTCGGCGCCCTCGATGGTTCCCCGCTGGCCATCGAACTCGCCGCGGCTCGTCTCGACGTTCGCTCTCTCGATGACATCGCCACTGACCTCGGAGCCGGTTCGTCGGGGAAAGGCCACCTGCTCTCGACCACCGAACTCAGCGCCCCTAGCGAGGTGGCCGAGTGGAGCATCGGTCGGATGTCCGGGCAGGAGATCCGCATCTACGAATCGTTGGCGGTGTTCGCCCAGGGATTCGACCTGGAGGCCGCTACCCGCGTAACCCAGGTCCATCCCGGGGGGATGGACCTGGCCGGCTGTCTGGCCCGACTGGCCCGACGGTCGCTGATCAGAGTCGATCGATCTGCTGACGGCGTCCGCTATGTGATGCCGGCCGCCCTTCGGGGAATCGTCTGGGATCGTTTCCTCGATCGGGACGACAGTTCCCGGCTTCGCCGCTCCCACGCAGACTGGTTCGCCCAACTGGCCGGCAGGGCCGAGGTCGAACTCCGCGGCCCCGACCTGTCTCGGTGGGTTCACGTTCTCACCAACGAGCGTTCGAATCTCCATGCCGCTCTCGACTGGTGCCAACAATCCGGTGAGACGGAGACCCTTCGGCGTCTGACGGCGGGACTGTGTCGCTTCTGGGACTGGGCGGGACGTCTGTCCGACGCCACCTACTGGGTCTCCCGTGCCCTCGAAGGGCGATCGGGCCCCGACTCCGAAGCCACCACCTGGATTCTCGTCTGGAGCAGCTACTTCCTGATCGAGGCCGGTGATCTCGAAGCCGCCCTGGCGCGTACCGCTGAGGCCATCGCCAGTGCGGAGATCTCCGGTGATCCCGACCAGCTGACGGCGGCTTGGGGCAACCGAGGGATCGTTCTCCGCCGCCGCGGGGAACTGGCCCACGCAGTGGAAGCGGGACGAAACGCCCTGCACGCCGGTGGATCGGAAGCCGGTGCCTGGTTCCAGGCCTGGGCCGTATCCGCCCTGGGGGCGACTCAGCATCAGGCCGGTCTCAACGGCGAGGCCCGGGCCAATGCAGAACGGTCACTTCGTGGGTTCAGACTGCTCGGGGACCACGCGTCGGAAGCGTGGTCGCTCGATCTCCTGGCCCGAACCGCCCTGACCGAGGGGGACCTGCGGCGGGCGGAGGAGCATGCCAGGCATGCGCTGCTCAAGGCCCACCTACTCGGGGCCCGGCGCACCCTCGCCGCCACACTGCGCACCCTCGCCCTGATCGGTCAGCAGCGGGGTGATCTTCGTTGGGCGGTCAGCCTGACCAGCGCTGCCCATGCCATGGTCGATCAGGGAGCCGTCTCACACCTGGGGGCGGGCAGTGGGATCGCTTCGGTGGCGGCACGGCAACTGACACCGGGCGAGTACACCACGGCATGGGAACGCGGCCGAACCCTGGATCTGGACGCCATACTCACTCCCTAGATTCGGCGCGGCCCGGACAGGGCTCCCGGCCGGGCCGAGCCGGCAACGGCCAGGCCCGGCTCAGTGCCTCACCTCGTAGTAGAGGTTGGCGTTGTCGTCGAAGTCGTGGATGCGGAAGCTGGTGAAACCGGCCTCGGAGACCATCTCGCGGGCCTTCTCCGGATGCAGTCCCAGTGTCCCCAGACCGTGTCCGTCGTGGGTGGAC
>DRKF01000224.1 GCA_011051915.1 Acidimicrobiales bacterium
AGCCCCAGGGCCACGAAGGCCCGACGGGGGATCCTCGGGGTTCGTGCGGTGATGGTGCCCAACGGTGCCTCTCGATTCCCCTGGCGGTCCCCAGGCCCGCCCCGGCCAAGGTAGCGGCCCGGGTGGGCGTTGGCGGCATCGATAGCGGCCCGGCTGGGCGTTGGCGGCATCGGCACGGCCCTGGGGTCCCCGGTGTGCTCGACGGGCTCACGGGAGGTCCCCCGTTGTCGTGGGGAGCCACACAGTCCTTCCCAGTGCGCCTGTACTCGCTACAGTTGGGGGGCCATCACACCCCACGGGAGAGACCTCGGAGGCTCCGGTCGCCGAGGCGCCGAAGGCGCAACCGCCCCCGGAAACGCTCAGGCATCCAGGACCGGGGGGTGGGGCAACTCTGGAGAGAGGGTCGCGAAATCCGGCCCCACCGACGGGGAAAGCCGGAACCTCACGGGATTCCGGTGAATCTCTCAGGTACCCGGACAGAGGGGGGTGAAGCCGCCCCGATCCGAACCTGGAGCACCCATGGCCGAATCTTCCGCCGAGTCCGACTCCCCGACCGAGGGGGAACTGAGCCGCACGGCCCTCCACGATCTGCACCTGGAACTGGGTGCCCGCATGGTGCCCTTCGCCGGCTACGACATGCCGGTCCAGTACGAAGGGGTCAAGTCCGAACACCTCCACACCCGCTCCGCCGCCGGGCTGTTCGACGTGGGTCACATGGGGGTGGTGGATCTCCACGGCGACCCCGCCGTCGTCGCCGAGGCCCTGGAGTCGATGATGCCCTCGGCCTTCACCCGGTTGGGTCAGGGCCGGATGAGGTACTCCTTTCTGACCAACGAGGCGGGGGGGATCATCGACGATCTCATGGTGAGCCGTCTGCCCGACCGCTTCCGTATCGTCTGGAACGCCTCCCGCAAGGACATCGACCTGGCCCACGCCCGGGCCATGATCGGCGACCGGGTCGAGATCCGTCCCCGGGGCGACCTGACCCTGGTGGCCCTGCAGGGCCCCACGGCGGTGGATGTGCTGGCCCGACTGGCCACCGCCGGAGGGGGCGCCGAGGTCGAGGAGATGGTGTTCATGGACGTGGGCACCGTGGAGATCACCGGGGTCCCGGTGGGGATCTCACGCAGCGGGTACACCGGTGAGGACGGCTTCGAACTGGCGGTGCCCGTCGACGCCGCCGAGGGAATCGTCAGGAGCCTTCTGGCTCAACCGGAGGTGGCCCCGGCCGGTCTGGGGGCCCGCGACACCCTCCGTCTGGAAGCCGGGCTCTGCCTCTACGGCAACGATCTCGACGAGGCGACCACACCCGTCGAGGCCGGGTTGGTGTGGGCCATGCAGAAACGACGCCGGGAACAGGGAGGATTTCCCGGCGACGGGACGATCCTCGCCCAGCTCCGTGAGGGACCACGGCGGGTCCGGGTGGGTATCCGACCCACCGGCCGTCGTCCCGTGCGGGATCATTCGAGTCTGGCCGCCGAGCCGGGCGGGCCGCCGGTCGGAACCGTGACCAGCGGTGGGTTCGGTCCCACCGTGGACGCTCCGGTGGCCATGGGCTACGTGCCCACGGAGATGTCGGAGGTGGGAACCTCCCTGTCCGCCGATGTCAGGGGCCGGCCCGAGGAGGTCGTGGTGGCCGCGCTGCCCTTCGTCCCCCATCACTACCACCGAGGAGGAGCCGCCCGATGAGCGCCGACAGCACCGACACCACAGTCCCCAGGCTCGAGGATCTGGCCCGGACCCACGAGTTCGTCGGCCGCCACATCGGTCCCGACGACGCCGACACCGCCCACATGCTGGAGGTGGTGGGAGCCCGGGATCTCGACGATCTCATCGTCAGGGCGGTTCCGGCCGCCATCCGGACCGCGGTGACCACTCCCCTGCCCGACGGGTGCACCGAGACCGAGGCCACCCGCCTCCTGCGGGACAGAGCCGACCGTATCGAGGTGCTCACGTCCCTCATCGGCATGGGCTACTACGACACGATCACCCCGGCGGTCATCCGCCGCAACGTGCTGGAGAATCCGGGCTGGTACACGGCCTACACGCCCTACCAGCCCGAGATAAGCCAGGGACGCCTCGAGGCCCTGCTCAACTTCCAGACCCTGATCATGGATCTGACCGCCATGGAGATAGCCACCTCCTCCCTGCTGGACGAGGCCACGGCGGCGGCCGAGGCGATGGCGTTGTCCCACCGGGTGTCCCGCAACGATCGTTCGGTCTTCGTCGTGGATTCGGACTGCCTGCCCCAGACCCTCGCCGTGGTGCGTACCCGGGCCGAACCCCTCGGGGTGGAGGTCAGAGTCGTCGACGTCGAGTCCGAGTTCGACGCCTCCGACGCCTTCGGGGTGCTGCTGCAGTATCCGGGGGTGAGCGGGGAGGTCAGGGATCTGAGTGCCCTGGTGGACAGGGTCCACGACCAGGGTGCCCTGGTCACCGTGGCCGCCGACCTCCTGGGCCTGACGGTCCTGACCCCTCCGGGCGAGTGGGGTGCCGACATCGTCGTGGGTTCGGCCCAGAGATTCGGGGTTCCCCTGGGATTCGGCGGCCCCCACGCCGGGTACATGTCCACCCGCGACGCCTACAAGCGGAGTCTCCCCGGCCGTCTGGTCGGGGTGTCCATCGACTCCTCGGGCCACGACGCGCTGAGACTGGCCCTCCAGACCCGTGAGCAGCACATCCGTCGGGAGAAGGCGACCTCCAACATCTGCACCGCCCAGGTGCTGCTGGCGGTCATGGCCTCGATGTACGCCGTGTACCACGGTCCCGACGGCCTGCGGACCATCGCCCGCCGGGTGAACCGGCTGACCAACGTCCTGGCCGTGGGTCTGCGACGAGGCGGTGTCGGCGTGAACACGGGGAGCTTCTTCGACACCGTCGTGGTAGAGGCCCCCTCCGGCAGTGCCGCGCTGCTGACCGCCGCCCGGGCCGAGGGAATCAACCTGAGGCCGGTGTCGGACAGCACGGTCGGAATCTCCCTGGACGAGACCTCCACCCCCGCTCTGGTCGAGACCCTCTGGTCGTTGTTCGGAGTGACCGCCTCGGTGGCGGAGATCGACGCCGAGCTGGGCGAGACACTGCCGTCCGGCCTGGTGAGGGAGTCGGAGTTCATGACCCACCCGGTGTTCCACCGGTTCCGCTCCGAGACGGAGATGATGAGATATCTTCGCAAGCTGTCGGACCGCGACATCGCCCTGGACCGGGCCATGATTCCTCTCGGCAGCTGCACGATGAAGCTCAACGCCGCCACCGAGATGGAGCCGGTGAGCTGGCCCGAGTTCGCCGGGGTTCACCCCTTTGCG
>DRKF01000225.1 GCA_011051915.1 Acidimicrobiales bacterium
GGCGACGAACTCAGGGCACTGCTGGGCCCCCGGGCCCGGTTGCGCATACCCGCTCCCATCGCCGGGCCGGTCCACCGACTGTTGCGGCGGAGACGGTCCCGTCCCCTGCCGGCCGGTCTGCTGCCCTACACGATGTACCCGTGGGTGGTGTCCAACGATCGTCTGGAGTCGGCGGGCTGGAGTCCCAGGGTCGGCAACGACGAGGCCTTCGTGGAGGTGGACGAGGCTCCTCCGTGGGTCTCGCTCAACGCCCGGCAGCGTCAGTACCTGTCGCTGGGGGCCCTGGCCGCCGTGCTGGTCGGACTGCTGGGTTGGGGAGTGTGGATGTACCGCCGCCGCCGCTGAGGGCTCCGCCGGGTTCGTACCCGGCGGGGTCACAGGCTCTCGAAGCCGCTGTCAGGCCTGGGGCCGTTCCCCGAGGACCACCACGATGTCCCGTCTCTCACCGTCGCGCAGGGTACCGATGATGGCGGTCGACCCCGGCTCCAGGCGGCGTATCGCCAGCACCAGGGAGGACATCGACACCACCGGCCGGGCGTTCACGGAGATTACGAGGTCGCCGGGGCGGAGACCGGCCGCCGCGGCGGGGGTCCCGGCCCCGACCTCGGTGATGACCGCTCCGCCGACGATGTTGTTTCTCTGGGCCAGGTCGGGATCGATGTCGTCTCCGGCCACTCCCAGGAAGCCGTGGTGAACCTCTCCGTCGGTGAGGAGATCGGTGGCCACGTCGCGGGCGATCTCGATCGGCGTGGCGAACCCGAGTCCCTCGGCGCCCACATCACTGACCGCGATGACCGTGGTGATACCGATCACGCTTCCCGAGGCGTCCAGGAGAGCTCCGCCCGAGGATCCCGGGCCGATGGGGGCGTCGGTCTGAACCAGGTCGTAGAGACGGCCGCCATCGGGGGTGTCGAGCGTGCGGCCCAGGGCCGAGACCACACCGAGAGTGACGGTCGGTCCGCCCTCGAGTCTCAGCGGTGAGCCGATGGCCACCGCTGATTCTCCCACCGACAGTTCCTCGGTGGATCCGAGCACGGCGGGTTCGAAGCTCTCGCCCCCGGAGGACTGGACGGACACGACGGCGATGTCGGTCAGACGGTCCTGCCCGGCGACGCGTGCGGGATACCGGCGGCCGTCGGAGAAGATCACCTCGACGGTGTCGGACCCGTCCACGACGTGGGCGTTCGTCAGGATCTGACCGTCGTCGCGGAAGACCACCCCCGAGCCCGATCCGAGCAGGGTTCCGATCCCGTTGAAGGTCTCGATTCGCACGATCGAGGGCTTGGCCGAGCGGGCCACCGCCACCACGTCGATCGCCGGTCCCGGGGCGGTCACGAACGCCGAGTCGCCGGCCACGAGCTGCCGCTCGACGACCCTCTCGGTGACCACCGTCTGGCGGGGCCCCACGAACAGCAGGAGCGAACCCGTGATGACCGCGCCGGCCAGCCCGGCGGCGAGGACCAGGGCGACGGTGGAGGCCTGGGGCCGGGCCACGTCGAGATCGGCCGTGACACCGGCATCGGTCGCGCCCGGGGGTGCCTGTGCCCCGGTCACGTCGGAACCGTTGGCCACCTCACTGGGGTGACGCCACAGGCGGTCCTCGGGGGGCAGGGGTAGGGGTGCGGTGGTGGGCAGGTCGTCGTCGAAGTCGTCGTCGAGGTCGTCCCACCAGCCGGCCGGACCCATAGGGAGCGTGGGTTCGAACCCCGTCGTCTCCCCGGGGGAGCCCGGATCGTGAACGGCGCGTTCGTCGTCCCCGGCACGCCATGTGTCGCCGGGGTCGTCCGGAATCTCGTCGTTTGGTTCGTCTTCGGGGGTTCCGTCCCGCACGTCGGACGACTGTACCCACCGGTCGCCGGGGTTGGGTCGCGCCCCGCGTGGGAGGGTGGCCTGTCACCTCACCCTGTGTGGCGCCTAGCATGATCGCCGTGGATACTCCCCCCGGCGACACGTGGCTCGCCCTGACCAACGATGTTCTGGACGTCGGCGCCGCCCACGACTGGGCGGTGCGACCCGACTGTGGAGCCGTGGTCGTCTTCTCCGGGACCGTCCGCGACCACGCCGAGGACCGTCAGGGAGTGACCAAACTCGACTACGAGGCCTACGAGGAACAGGTGGTCGAACGTCTGGCGGCCATCGACGCCGAGATCAGGCGGCGCTGGCCCGAGACGGGCCGGGTGGCCCTGTGGCACCGGATCGGTGAGATGGGGCTCGGTGAGGTATCCGTCGTGGTGGCGGTCTCGACCCCCCACCGGCCCGAGGCCTTCGTGGCCGCCCGCTTCGGAATAGACGCCGTCAAGGCCACCGCCCCGATCTGGAAGAAGGAGACCTGGCCCGGAGGCGAGTCCTGGGGACTGTGCGCCACCGAACCGGTGGATGTCTCCGACGTGCCCCACATCGATCTCGAGCCCGCCGCTCGGTCCGGAGAGGGTGGGACATCTCGATGAGCAGCATCATGTTCCTCATGCTCCCGCCGATCGTGATTGCGATGGGACTGTTGGCCATAGGAGTCTGGAAGTGGACTCACCGGCCCCGTGAACACGGCGGCATCGAGGACTTCCGCCGGGGTCTCGACGCCCTGGATCCGACCCGCGGGACCCGGCGTCCCTCCCGGCGGGCCCGGGCTCGGAGGTAGGGACTCCTGACACGCGACCTCGCCATCGATCTCGGAACGGCGAACACACTCGTGTTCGAGGCCGGCAGGGGGA
>DRKF01000226.1 GCA_011051915.1 Acidimicrobiales bacterium
CGCCATCGTCAACAGGTACCGCAGTGGCCGACCCCGAACCCTCCCCACCTGCGGGTCGGTCCATCCAGCGGACCGTTCCCACCACATGCGCCCACCGGTAGGGCCTGACCCGCCGACCGGATCTGACTCGCCGATAGATTCTGACCCGCCGATCGGACCTGACTCGCCGATTGGACCTGACCCGCCGACCGATTCTGACTCACCAGTTGAGCCCATCGGTCCAACTGCTCCGACCGCGAGTGCTGACCGCGAAGATCCCATGAACCAATTCTGACCAGGGGGTGGGACAATACTTGCTGCCCGGGCCGACTTCTCGGCCCTGGGGGGCCTCGAACAGACGCCGGTCGGCCCTCCTCCCCAAGGCGGGGCCCCAACCCCACCGGGGCCGTGCTTGCTGCCCGGGCCGACTGTGTTGTCGCCACGAGTTCGCGGCGCCTCCGGCGCCACTCATGCGTGGATGGCGCATCTGGCGCATCTCCCTCGGTCGGCCCTCCTCCCCAAGGCGGGGCCCCCGCTGTCGGTGGTGGTCGGTGGGGAACCTAGAATCGGGCCCCATGGCTGATCCCGTGGCCGATTCCGTGGCCGATGTAGACACACCACTCTCGACTCCCGAGACAGCAAGCCCGAGTTCTGACCCCATCACCAAGTGGCTCCTGATGGTGGCGGTGTTGGTGTTCTTCATGGTCCTGGTGGGAGGGTTCGTCAGGCTGTCCCGGGCAGGACTGTCGATCACCGAGTGGGACCCGGTGACGGGTGTGGTGCCGCCCATCGGGCATGACGCATGGGTGAACTCCTTCGCCCAGTACCAGAAGACACCGGAGTTCCGGCTGGTCAACAGCACCATGACCCTCGGTGAGTACCAGAGAATCTTCTACATCGAGTGGGCCCACCGGCTCATCGCCCGCCTGGCGGGCCTGGCCGTCGTGGTACCGCTCATCTGGATGATGTGGAAGCGGCGTCTCAGCCTCAGGGCGTCTCTGCCCTACTGGGGGGTCGCCGCCCTGTTCGGGGTACAGGGTCTCATCGGATGGCTGATGGTCTCCAGTGGGCTGCAGAACCGTCCGTCGGTGAGTCACTACCGGCTCACCATCCACCTGTTGACGGCGGGCACGCTTCTGGCCCTGGTGCTGTGGATGGCGTGGAATCGCCTGGACCGGGACCGCCCACCCCGATCGGCGCCCCCGCGGGCGGCCCTGATGTCCCGGATTCTGCTGGCGGCCGTCGTGGTCCAGATCGCGTTCGGGGGCCTGGTGGCCGGGCTGAAGGCCGGACTGATCTCCGATACCTGGCCCCTCATGAACGGTGCCTTCCTGCCACGGGGGGCTCTCTCACAGCTCACCGAGGCGCTGGGGGCCCACTGGTTCCACCGCTGGTTCGCGTTCGTGGTGGCTTCGCTGATCGTGGCCACCGCCGGCGTCATCCTCGGTGACCGTCGCAGTGACGTGTCTCTCCGCAGGGCCGCGATCGGGCTGCTGGCGGGAGTGGCCCTGCAGATCTCACTGGGGATCAGCCTGGTGCTGACCGGGGTACCGCGGTGGTCGGCTCTCGCCCACCAGGGTACGGGTGTGGCCATCTTCGTTGTCAGCCTGTTCGTCGTGCACGCCACCCGGGAGCCGGCGCCGCAGGTGGTCGCCGCCGGCTCTGCGACCGTGGACCTGGATCTCGGCGACACCCGTACCTCGGCCGCCACGCCGGCGTGATCCGGGCCGCCGGGTTGGACCCGGCACCGGTGGGGCGGACGAATGGCAGGCCGCGACCGCGGTGGTCCACTCAGGTGCTCTGGGCGACTCGGGCGGCCCTCGTGACCGCCATCGGCATCTCGCTGCTGTTCCCCGACTGGGAGCAGTTCCAGGGCAAGGGCATGGCCTATCGAGCTCCGTTCTACCTGCTCCCCCTGGTGGTGGTACCGGTGGTGTGGCGGCGCCGCGGCCGCCCGGAGCCCTATCCGGATCTGATCGATGCTCTCGTCATCGCCCCCTTCCTCGCCGACACCCTGGGGAATGTGTTCGGCTTCTACGACACCTACGCCCACACCGACGACGTGCTCCACTTCCTCAACTGGGTTCTGCTGATGGGAGGCGTCACCCTGGGATTGTGCCGCACCTACCTGAGACCGCTCGCCGCCTGGGCCATGGGGACCGGCATCGGGGCGTCCGCCATCATCGGCTGGGAGACGGCGGAGTGGTTCGTCCAGAAGCTCGGTACCACCGGGCTGCACCTGACCTACTCCGACACCATCGGGGATCTGGTTCTCTCGACCACCGGCGGCGCCATCGGAGCGGCACTGGCCGTGTGGTACTCGATGCTGCGTTATCAGCTGCCTGCCGGTCCTGCCGGTCCTGCCGGTCCTGCCGGAACTACAGAACCCGATGAGCGTGCCGGATCCGCCCCGATGGTCAACCCCCGGAATCCGACCAGGGGAATGAACCCAACCAACTGAGCACCACCCGGCTGACAGCCTCGGGTTGCTCGGGCAGGAGAGCATGCCCCGCGTCCGCAATGGTGACCACCGTGGCCCGTTCACCTATGGATTCGGCCAGCCGGGTGGCGTTGGCCGCCGGGGCGATCACGTCGTCGGCGGGTTGCACGACCAGTACCGGGGCCGACCCCGCTCGCCACCACACCTCGGGCTCCATGGCCCGATTGGCCCGGCCCTGCGCGAGAGCGACCAGTGGGTACCAGCCGCCTTCCCACGGGGTTGGGTCGTTGCCGGGGGAGAAGAAGGCCCTCCGCACCGCTGCCAGGTGGGTGTCGCGGTCGGCGTTCGGATCGAAGCAGGCCCGCAGGTCGGCCATCGCCCCCTCGGCGGGTTGAACCAGACCACCCGCCGCCAGAAGCACCACCCCCCGGACCAGGTCCGGCCACCGGGTGGCGGTCAGGCGGGCCACCCGGTTCCCCAGGGCGTGTCCCACCACCACCGCCGGTCCGTCGGCTCCGACCAGGAACCGGATCACCGCCGCCACGTCTGCGGCGAAGTCATCCATGGTGGCGCCCTGTAGGGGGGCTGTGCCGGCGACCCCGCGGGGCTCGATGGCCGCGGTGCGGAAGCCCGCTGAAGCCAGGTCGGCGGCCAGGGCGTCGAAATCGGAGGCTCCCCGGCCCAGGGAGGGAACCAGGACGACCAGTGGGCCCGACCCCGACACCCGGACGTCGAGGAACCCACCGGAGACCGGCACCGACCGGATCATCGAGTCGTCTTGTCAGCCGTACCCACGACCGGGAGGCTAGTGGCGCCAGGTGTCCACGCCGGCGGTCCCGGGTGTCAGTGATCGCGAAGGGACTCCTTCCAGGTGCGGAAACGGGTGTGGATCTCACCATCGGCTCCCACCCCCGAACCGGTGCGCCCGTCGAGGTCGAAGGTGAGCGAGCGACCCGATTCCGGATCCAGGGCCAGGTAGCGGGCTCGGCCCACCGGTGGTCCGGCCCGCCACAGCAGCCAGTGTCCGATCCGTCTCTTGTACTCCACCGGTTCGTCGAGGTCGTCGCCGAGGTGCAGCAGCTCCGGAGGAGCCTCCTTCCAGCGTTCGGCGGGGATACGGAAACTGCGGGTGGGTGTGTCGGGCAGCTCCTCGAGGGTGTAGGTACGTTCGGTGAAGGGCCGCTCGTGCACGGGCAGGGGTGGGCCGGAATCGCGGTCTTCGCTCATCTCCCAAGGGTAGGTGCACGCCGGCCCGGCAGGGCCTGCGGGAGACGGAGGGAGACGGAATCGAGTGGACCTCGCTGGTAGCTTCCGGGCCACCCCGTTTGGGGAACGACCCGCACCATCTGCAGCGTCCAGGAAAGTTCGTGGCCGACACCAGCTGCAGCGTCCAGGAGAGTCCGTGATCGACACCAGCTGCAGCGTCCAGGAGAGTCCGTGACCGACACCATCCGATGTGTGAGCCCCGTTGACGGATCGGTCTACGTGACCCGAGCCACCGCCTCTGCCGCCGAGGTGACCGAGGCCGTGGCTGCGGCCCGCAGGGGCCAGGCCGAGTGGTCGCGGGTTCCGGTGGCCGAGCGGGTGGCGGTCCTCAGCCGGGCCGTGGATGCCTTCGTCGCCGCCGGGCCGGACGAGGCCCTGGAGATCACCTGGCAGATGGGACGTCCCATCTCCCAGAGCCCGGGTGAGGTCGGGGGGTTCGAGGAGAGGGCCCGCCACATGCTGGCGATCGCCGGGAGCGCACTGGCCGCCGTCGAGGTCGAACCGGTGGAGGGTTTCAACCGTTTCATCCGACGGGAACCGCTCGGCACGGTGTTCGTGATGGCGCCCTGGAACTATCCGTACCTGACCTCGGTCAACGCCGTGATTCCGGCTCTGGCGGCCGGGAACTCCGTGATCCTCAAGCATTCGGCCCAGACCCCTTTGTGCGCCGAGCGCTACACCGCGGCATTCGAGGCGGCGGGACTACCCGAAGGAGTGTTCCGCCATCTTCACCTGACCCACACCGACGCCCTCGGGATGATCTCCGGCGGGGGAGTGGATTTCGTGTCGTTCACCGGTTCGGTGTCCGGTGGTCATGCCGTGCAGCAGGCGGCCGCCGCCCGGTTCATCGGGACCGGTCTGGAGCTGGGGGGAAAGGACCCCGCCTATGTACGAGGTGATGCCGACCTGGATCAGGCGGTGGCGAATCTGGCCGACGGGGTCTACTTCAACTCCGGTCAGTCGTGCTGCGGGATAGAGCGGATCTACGTGCACCGTGACCTGTTCGACTCCTTCGTGGACGGTCTGGTGGTCGCCGCCCGGTCCTACCGCCTGGGTGATCCCACCGATCCGGCCACGAACCTGGGTCCCATGGTGCGCACATCGGCGGCGGAGTTCGTAAGGGGGCAGATCTCCGAGGCCGTCTCGGCGGGGGCCCGCGCCCTGGTGGATCCCGAGTTGTTCCCCTCGGCGGCGGAGGGCACCCCCTACCTCGCCCCCCAGGTGCTGATCGATGTTGACCATTCCATGAGGGTCATGACGGAGGAGAGTTTCGGCCCGGTGGTCGGGGTCATGGCGGTGGACTCCGATGAGGAGGCGGTGGCCCTGATGAACGACAGTGAGTTCGGGCTGACGGCGTCGGTGTGGACCACCGATGTCGATGCCGCTGTCGCCCTGGGTGACCGGATCGAGACCGGAACATGGTTCATGAACCGGTGCGACTACCTGGATCCGGCCCTGGCCTGGACCGGGGTCAAGAACTCCGGTCGGGGGTGCAGCCTCTCGACGCTGGGGTACGAGCAACTCACCCGACCCAAGTCGTTCCACCTCAGGTCGGGCTGGTGAGGCGGGTGGGCGGAGCGGGCGGCTGATCACTCGAAGGAACTCGTCTTCCGGGTATCTCCGGCGGTCCGGCGCCGGGTCACAAGTAGCCTGAACGAAGTCGACAGTCCGAAACCCTGACCGAATCCCCGACATGTTCCAGGAGGCCTGGATGCTCGAAACCCTCACCGATCGATTCCGGTCGGTTCTTCCCTCCGACCTCGGGGCCGGCGGCTACGCCTCCATCCGATACGTACAGAGCCGGAGCGAGGGTCTCTCGGTCCGCCAGGGGGTGGTTCAGCCGGTCCGGAACTCCGAGGAGGCCGGGGCCATGGTCACCGTGTGGTCCGGCGGCGGCCTCGGCTACGCCGCGACCAGCGACCTCACTCCCTCGGGCCTGGCCACGGCGGTGGACCGGGCCCGGGAGTGGGCCCACATCACCTCGGGGCTGGGCGTCCTGGCCGAGCCACCCCTCGCCCACACGGTCGGGGAGTACTCCTCCCCGGTGGAGCGGCCGTGGTCGGACACCACACTGACCGAACGCCTCGATCTGCTGCGCCGGCAGGACGAACTGCTGGGTGTCGACGAACGGATCGTCGACTGGGAGGCGGGTCTGGCCCACCGTGTCGTCGACACGATGATGGTCACCAACGGTGGGGGAATGGTCACCCAGCACTACGAGTCCACCTTTCCCTCGCTTCGGGCCACCGCGAACGAGGGCGCCAACACCCAGACCCGCACCTACGGCGGCCACGCCTTCTGCGGGCAGGGGGGTGTCGAGGTCCTCGACCGTCACGGTTTCTCCGACGCCGCCCCCCGCATCGCCGCCCAGGCCCTGGAGCTCCTGTCGGCCCCCAACTGCCCCACGGGGGTGATGGACCTGGTGCTGGCCCCCGACCAGATGATCCTGCAGATACATGAGTCGATCGGTCATCCGCTGGAACTGGATCGCATCCTGGGCGACGAGCGCAACTACGCCGGAACCAGTTTCGTCACCCCCGACATGTTCGGTTCGTACCGCTACGGCAGTGACCTGCTCAATGTCACGTTCGACCCCACCGTTCCCGGTCAGATGGCCAGCTACGGCTTCGATGACGACGGCACACCGGCCCGTCGGGAGTACCTGATCGAGAAGGGTGTCCTGCAGCGGCCGATGGGAGGCCGGATCTCCCAGGCCCGGGCCGGCCTGCGGGGGGTCTCCAACTCGCGGGCCTGCTCGTGGAACCGTCCGCCCATGGACCGCATGGCCAACCTCAATGTGGAGCCGGGGGAGTCCAGCTTCGAGGAGCTGATCTCCTCCGTCGAGAGGGGTGTCTACCTGGAGACCAACAATTCCTGGTCCATCGACGACAGCCGCAACAAGTTCCAGTTCGGAACCGAGTACGGCGTCATGATCGAGAACGGCGAGCTCACCCACACGGTCCGCAATCCCGGCTACCGGGGGATATCGGCCACCTTCTGGCGCAGCCTCTCCGGTGTGGGTGACCATTCCACCTGGAAGGTCATGGGCACCCCCAACTGCGGCAAGGGTGAACCGAATCAGGTGATCGAGGTGGGGCACGCCGCTCCGGTGTGCCGCTTCAGCGACGTAGAGGTGTTCGGAGGAGAACAGTGAGCCCGGAGCAGAACCCGGCCGTGGGCGGCCCCGCGGGCGACACCGTGGGCGATGTGGCGAGCTATTTCGACGAACTGGTCACCTGGGCCACCGGCCATCTGAGCGGCGAGGAGGTGCTCACCGCCACCCTCGGGGGTGAGAACTCGGACTTCGTGCGATTCAACGCCGGTCGGGTCCGTCAGGCCGGATCGGTCCGCCAACGGGAGCTGGGACTGGATCTGATCGAGGGGAACCGTCACACGTCCTCGACCCTGGAGCTCACCCAGGACACTGAGATCGACCGGGCCCGGGTGCTGCGGACCCTCGAATCCCTGAGGGAACAGAGGGCGATGGTGCCCGAGGACCCCTACCTGGTGTACTCGACGTCCGATGTCCGAACCTCGACGGTGCGCCGGGCCGATCTGCCCGAGCCGGCGACCGTGCTGGGCGAGGTCGGTGAGGCCGCCTCGGGGCCCGCCGATCTGGTCGGTATCTACGCCGCGGGGGACTCCTTCGACGGGTTCGCCAGCTCCCTGGGCCAGCGCAACTGGGCCCAGTCCGCCACGTTCAGCCTGGACTGGAGCATGCACCTGAGGGCCGACAAGGCGGCCAAGAACACCTATGCGGGGTTCGACTGGGATCACGACGCCTTCGAGACCAAGGTCGAGTGGAGTCGCCGTCAACTCCGGGCCCTGGACCGCGAGCCGATCAGCCTCAGCCCGGGCGGCTACCGGGTGTTCCTGGAGCCGGCGGCGCTCAGGGACATCCTGGAGATCATGGCCTGGGGTGGTTTCGGTCTGAAGTCCCACCGCACCCGCCAGACTCCACTGCTCCAGATGGTGACGGAGGGCACCCGCCTGCATCCGACAGTGACGATCAGCGAGAACACCGCCGCCGGTATGGCGCCCGACTTCCAGGAGCAGGGCTTCTCGCGTCCCGACGAGGTCGTACTGATCTCCGAGGGGGAGTACACCGGCTGGCTGATCTCACCCCGCTCGGGTCGGGAGTACGGGGTGGAGAACAACGGCGCCGCCTCCCATGAGGCCCCCAGTTCCATCGACATGGCACCCGGCCCCCTGCCCCGGGAGGGGATTCTCGAGGAGCTGGGCACCGGGCTGTACATCGGGAACCTGTGGTACCTCAACTTCTCGGACCGTTCCGCCTGTCGGACCACCGGCATGACCCGCTTCGGTACGTTCTGGGTCGACCAGGGGGAGATCGTGGCCCCCGTGAACGTGCTCCGGTTCGACGACACCGCCTACAACCTGCTGGGCCAACAACTTGTGGGGCTCACCGACGAGGCCGAGTTCATGGCCGATCCCAGCTCGTACTTCCGGCGGTCCTCCGACAGTGCCCGCGTTCCAGGGGCTCTCGTCGCCGAGATGAGGTTCGCCCTGTGACCGGCATCTCGAGAACCGGCGAGCGCCGGGGGTGCCGGTGGTGACACCACGATCGGACCGACGGGACCTCACCGAGGGGATGCTGTTCACCGACGAGTACCAGCTCACCATGGCCCAGGTGTACTGGCGGCGCGGGATGCACGACCAGAGGTGCCAGTTCGACTACTTCTTCCGGAAGTACCCCGACTACGGGGAGCACCAGGCCGGCTACTGCGTGTTCGCCGGCCTGGGCTGGCTGCTCGACTGGATGACGGAGACCCGCTTCACCTCCGAGGACATCGAGGCCCTGGCCTCGCAGCGGTCGGCGGGGGGGCAACCCCGGTTCGATCCCGCCTTCCTCGAATGGCTGGCCGTCGACGGCCACTTCGGTGACATCACCATCCGCTCGGTGCCGGAGGGTCGGGTGGTTCACGCCCACGCTCCGGTGGCGGTGATCGAGGGCCCCCTGGCCATGACCCAGATCCTCGAGACCTCGCTGCTGAACCATCTGAACTACGCCACCCTCATCGCCACCAAGGCCTCCCGGGTGGCCGACAACGGACGGGGTCGCCCGGTCCTGGAGTTCGGCCTCAGGCGGGGACCCTCCACGGGGGCCAACGCCGGGGTGAGGGCAGCACTCATCGGGGGGGCCGACTTCACCAGCGACGTCGGAATCTCCCACGTCATGGGCCTGGACCCCAAGGGGACCCACGCCCATTCGATGGTCCAGGCGTTCATGGCCATGGGCGAGGGCGAACTCGGTGCCTTCCGGGCCTACGCCGAGGTCTACCCCGACGAGTGCACCCTTTTGGTCGACACCATCGACTCCCTCGAGTCGGGAATCCCCAACGCCATCACCGTCTTCGGAGAGCTGCGTCAGAGGGGGCACAAGCCCTTTGGCATCAGGCTGGACTCCGGCGACCTCGCCTACCTGGCCATCAGGGCCGCCCAGCAGCTCGACGAAGCGGGGTTCGACGATGTCGCGATAGTCCTGTCGAGCAATCTCGACGAACTGGCCCTGTGGCAGATCCTCTCCCAGATCGAGGCCGAGGCCCCCCGCTACGGCCTGGATCCCGACGCTCTGATAGGCCGCCTGGTCTACGGCGTGGGTACCCGGCTGATCACGTCCCACGGCTGTTCGGCCCTCGGCGGGGTCTACAAGCTCGTCGCCCTCGAGCACGAAGGTGTGTGGAGGCCGGCGATGAAGCTGTCCGAGACCCCCGAGAAGATGCCCATCCCGGGCCGCAAGCGGGTCTGGCGCCTCTACGACCAGCGGGGTCTCGCCACCGCCGATGTCGTGATGGGCGAGGACGAGGAGCCCGACCTGGACGCCGACATCCACATCAACCACCCGTTCCGGGCCGCGGTGGGCCGCACCCTTGCCGCCGGGTCGGTGTCGGCGGCCGAGCCTCTGCTCGAAGATGTTCTGGTATCGGGGAGCCGAACCAACGGCCGTCCATCGCTCGACACCATGAGGGACAACCGGGTCGCCGACCTCGAACGCCTCGATCCCGGTGTCCGGCGTCTGGTCAACCCCCACCGGTATCACGTGTCACTCAGCGACCGGGTACGCCGGCTACAGCTCGATCTCATCGCCGAGGCCAGAAACGGGACCTGAGAATGCCCGACATCGTCACCCTCACCATGAACCCCAGCCTGGACCTCTCCTCCCGGGTGGAGCGCCTGCTGTCCGATGTCAAGCTGCGATGTGACGAACCGCTCGAGGACGCCGGCGGCGGTGGGGTCAACGTGGCCAAGGCCGCCTCGGCCCTCGGCAGTGAGGTCACCGCCGTCCTGCCCCTCGGTGGGGACACGGGCGAGAGGGTCCGCGAACAGCTCGATCTGGCGGCGGTGGCCTCCACCGCCATTCAGCTCGACATCCCGACCCGTCAGAGCCTGGCCATAACCGAGACCAGTACGGGTAGGCAGTTCCGCTTCGGGTTTCCGGGCCGGGCCATGGCCGAGGACCGCTGGCAGAGATGCCTGGAGGTGTTCGTAAGGGCGGCCCGCCCGGCCGCGGTGGCGGTC
Organism: Acidimicrobiales bacterium; assembly: GCA_011051915.1. Classification (GTDB taxonomy): domain Bacteria; phylum Actinomycetota; class Acidimicrobiia; order Acidimicrobiales; family Poriferisodalaceae; genus DRKF01. The sequence goes on from DRKF01000226.1 coordinate 10,226, forward strand.
CTCAGCGGATCTCTGCCGCCGGGAGTCCCCGAGGACTTCTACGGAATGGTGGCCACCGAGCTCGGAGGTGGGGGGCCGGCGGTGATCGTGGACACCCACGGTCCGCCCCTGCCGAAGGCGGTCGCAGCGGGCGTGACCCTGGTCAAACCCAACGTCAGGGAGCTGTCCGAGGCGATCGGTCGGGAACTGAACAGCGAGATCGACTACGTGAAGGCGGCCCGGGACCTGCTCTCGGGGACACCCACCCGGACAGTGGTCGTCTCCATGGGCCCGGCCGGGGCCCTGGTGGTGCCGGCCGAGGGGCCGGTGGTGAGGGTCTGGGCCCCCGGTGTCCGACCGGTCAGCGCCGTCGGGGCCGGCGACTCCATGGTGGCCGGCATGGCCGTGGCCCTGGCCCGGGGGGACTCGGTGTCCGAAGCCGTGAGGCTGGGTACCGCCACGGGAGCGGCGGCGGTCATGGTGCCCGAGTCGGGGCTCTCCGAGGCCGGTCAGGTGAGCGAACTCCACGATCTGGTCCGCATGTCAGAGGTCGACCTCTGACCGATCCCCTGGTCACCGGCCTGATCGGCGGCCGGCGGTACCGGTTGGGAGGTCGCCTGGGCTGGTCGGGTGGCACCGTAGCTTCAGTGGCTGGTCCATTCGACCCAGCGACCGCTGCCCCCGGTGCGGGCCCTGTCGTACACCGCCCAGGCGGCGAAGAGGTCCTCGATGGCCAGACCGACCGACTTGAAGACCGTGATCTCCTCGGGGGCCGTGCGGCCCCGCACATCACCGGCGACGAGCTGGGCCAGGTCGGCCACCACGTGGGATTCGTCGATCAGGCCCTCCCGGCGGGCCATGAGATAGGCGCCGCACTCGCGTTCGGCCGATTCTCTGAGGTCGACGGCGAATCGGGAGTCGGCCACGGTGGCCGAGTCGAGTTCCCGGCCGTCGGCGGTGCTGGCCCCCGCCGCGGTGATGTGGGTACCGGGAGCCAGCCAGTCGCGGCTGATCACCGGGGTCTTCGAGTTGGTGACCGTGACCACGATGTCGGCGCCTCCCACCGCCTCGGCCGTGTCGTCGACGGCGATCACCGCGAAGTCGTGGTTCTCGTCGAGCTCCGCCGCCAGTCTCCGGGCCCGCTCGGGGGTGCGGCCGGTGACCCGAACCTCGGTCAGGGGTCGGATGAGTGACAGGGCCTCGACATGGGCCCGGGCCTGGCCCCCGGCTCCGACCACGGCCAGGGTAGTGGCATCCTCCCGGGCCATGAGATCGGTGGCCAGGGCGGACACGGCCGCGGTGCGAATGGCGGTGATGGAGATGGCGTCGAGGACCGCCAGCAGGGTGCCGTTCCGGCCGTCGTAGAGGGTCACGTTGCCCTGGTGGGGATCGA
>DRKF01000227.1 GCA_011051915.1 Acidimicrobiales bacterium
ACAGCACCACCAGCAGACCCACCACTCCGGCCAGGCCGATCACATCCAGGGCGGTTTCCATCGGCGGAGACTATGACACTGCGGGTGTCCCACCCGGTGACACTGCGGGTGTCCCACCCGGTGACATGCCGGGAGCGTCACCCGGGGAAGGCTCGATCAACCCTGCAGGATGAGGGGCTCGGTGGCGCCGGGGAACATCCCGAAGGGCCCCATCAGGGACTCCAGGACATCGAGGGTGCTGTCGAGGTCCTCGGGTTGCAGGCTCATCAGGGTGTCCAACCACGAGTCGGTCACCGTGTGGAGGGGGCGGAGGTACCACTCGCCGTCCACCTCGATCACCTCCAGGCCCTGTCGGGGCCCGTCCGCCGGCAGACCGGAGCCGGACCCGGGGAGCAGGCCGAGGCCGCCCTCGAGGGGAGTGAGGCCGAATCCGCCCATCTCTCCCAACAGCTCCTCCAGACAGACGTCCTGGGGAATCGAGGGATCCTCGAACGAGCCGGAGGTCTCCACCTTCAGACACTCGGGGGTACGCCGGACGGTGACCCCGCCCTCTCCCTCGACGGAGAACTCCAGGAGGTTCGGTACGACCGTCACATAGGTGCGACCGTCGCGCTCGAAGGTCTCCGAATCGGCCTGGATGGAGTAGGAGACGCCCTGATCCTCGAGGAACGAACGGGCGCTGTCGGCGGCGGATTCGAGCTGGTCGACGTACAACGGCGCGTACCTCAGGGCGGCGGAGGCCTCGTCGGGATCCACGACCCGGATGGCGGCGACGGGATCGAGGTCGTTCACCGCGCCGATCAGAGCCTGCACGACGCCACCGGGGCTGTCCGCGCCCACGGGGACGAGGGCCTGGTCGGCGGGGGGAAGGTCGAGACCGGCGTCGCGACGCAACCTCTCGGCGATGGTGTAGGCGATGCTGACCCGCCAGCGGCCGTCGCGACGCACGACGGCCAGCCCGCCTTCGAACTCCTGGGCGGATGAGGGAACCGGTTCGAGATCCTGGCGCCAGTTGCCGGCATCGGGAGCTAGACGGGCCACGGCCCGGTCGACGAAGGAGCCGAACGGAAAGCGGGACGGATCGGCGGAGAGATTCGAGGTGCCGGTGAACTCCACCCACGCCAGATCGCCGTCGAGGTTCTCGACGGTGAACTCCATGTCGGAGAACTGCAGGTCGATCCACTCCGGGGACGTCAGCTCGGCACCCGAATCGATCACCTGGAGTCGCTTCAGCTCCTCCCAGCTCGTGGTGAGGGTGTCCACGACCAGCTCCCGCTCGGTCGGGTCGAGGACCTGGCCCACCCCGATCAGGTCCTCGTTGTCGAGAGCGGTGAACAGGTCCCGGACGGTGCCCTCGGGGCTCGAGGAGTCGCGGCCGGCGATCACCAGGCCACCCGCCACCCCGGCCAGGGCCAGGGCCACGACACCCACGATCAACCCGATCCGGGCCGCCGAGAGTCCTCGCCGCCCCGACCGGCCCTCCGATTCGGGGTGGATCTCGACCATCGGGGTCTCAGATGATCTCGTCGGTTCGGGCTCCGTCATCGGGGATTCGGGAAGCTTGGTCGGACCGGGTTCGCCGGGCGCCTCGAAGTCGCTTGAGTCGTTCACACCACACCACCATCGTCATAGGGATCAGGAGGGCCACTGCCAGGGCGAGAGTAGCGGTATCCGACGATACGAAATCGGCGGCCCCCACCGTGGGCACCCCCGAGGGAGGATGGCGCCCCACCCCGAGCACGGCGACCGCGGTCCCGCCGACACTCAGGGCCACGACCATCGCCAGGGCCCGGGCGGTGCCGCGGCGGTCCGTGGCCACAGCCAGGAACAGGGCGATCGTCAGGGCGGGCAGCAGTGGGAGAGCCACCGCCAGGAGACGGAGGGCTCCCAGATCAACTCCGATGTCGAGAGCGGCCGCCGCCAGACCGAACGCGTTTCGGGTCCGGGCCCCACTGTGGGACCACGGTAGGAAGAGGGTGAGGCAGGCGGCGCCGGCGGTGACCGCCAGAGCCCACCGGCAGGAGGGGGCCTCCCAGCCCGCTCGTCCGGGCGGGTATCGGGTCCGACCGATCATCGAGCTACAGGGTGACATGTTCGTGAGCAGTGGTCGGGGCGGAGCCCCTCCCGTCTCCGGCTCTCCTGTCGACGATGTGGTCGGGGGAACACTCCATCCAGGGTGATGTCGCCGGATGGGAACATGATCGCGGATGTCTGCGTTCAGTATCTGTGGACCATCATGGTGTGGCCGGGGTGTCCCGGCGGACACCGAAGGGAGTCGGTCGACGTGCATGACAGGGTCGAGGGTGACAGGGCCGAAGGTGGCACCGTCCAGCGCGACAAGGTCGAAGAGGTCATAGGAATAATCCGTCCCGCCATGCAGGCCGACGGGGGAGACATCATCCTGCGCGACGTGGACACCGAAACCGGCCGGGTCGAGGTCGAACTGGTGGGTGCCTGTGGGGAATGTCCCCTGGCCGGGATGGACCTCAAGATGGGCGTCGAGCGGATACTCAAGGACCGGGTCGAGGGAGTCACCGAGGTGGTCGACGTCGGGGCGGTGGGCGACAGGATCGACACCGAACCGAGCGAGACCCTCCTCGGTGGTCTCAAGGGCCCGCGAAGCTGAATATCCTCCGTCCGGGGAACCACGCGACCCTCGGGACGGAGTAGACGACGATGGCGGCCAGGGAGACCGATCCGGGAACACTGTTCGCCCGGGCACTGGACGGTGACCGTCGGTCGCTGGCCCGGCTGCTGTCCATGGTCGAACGGGGGGGTGAGTCGGCCCGCCAGATCGGGAGACTGGCCTATCCGCGGGCCGGAGGCGCCCACACGATCGGACTGACCGGTGCCCCCGGGGCGGGGAAGTCGACTCTCACCAGCGCCCTGGCCACCGTGGCCACGAAGACGGGAACGCGTATGGCGATCCTCGCCGTCGATCCCTCCTCGCCCTACAGCGGAGGGGCGATCCTCGGCGACCGGGTCAGGATGCAGGACCACGCCACCTCCGGTGATGTGTACATCCGGTCCATGGCCACCAGGGGCCACCTCGGTGGTCTCTCCCTGGCCACCCCCCAGGCGGTGAGGCTGCTCGACGCCGTGGGCTGGCCGTGGCTGATCATCGAGACGGTGGGCGTCGGCCAGGCCGAGATCGAGATCGCCGGTGCCGCCGACACGACCATCGTCGTGGTCAACCCCGGCTGGGGGGATTCGGTACAGGCCAACAAGGCGGGGCTCATGGAGATAGCGGACATCTTCGTGGTGAACAAGGCCGACCGCGAGGGAGCCGAGGCGACCCGTCGGGACATCCTCCAGATGCTCGAACTGTCGCCACCGGCGGACTGGGTCCCTCCCGTGGTCGACACGGTGGCCGTGGACGGCCGGGGCGTCGAGGAGCTCTGGGATCAGATCGCACGTCATCGCCGCCATCTCCAGGACAGCGGTGACCTGGCCGACCGGCGGCGCTCCCGTCTGGAGTCCGAGCTGGACGAGATCGTGATGCGTCGCCTCGAGGTCAGAGCGGAGGAGCTGCGTCGCCGGGCGGGGCTGGAGAGCCCCGGCGAGCTGCTCGTCTCCGAGGGCGTCGATCCCCATTCCCTGGCTGATCGGATCCTGGGCGATCTGGCCTGATCATCTCCGATGGGGGTGTCGCGCATCCGGTGTGGGGGGTCGATCCCCATTAGGGTCGGGGCCATGGCAGACGAACTGGTTCACCTGGAGATCGGTGACGACGGAGTTGCCGTCGTCACCCTCGACCGTCCGAAGGTCAACGCCCTGAACGGGGAACTGCTGGCTCAGCTCCACGAGATCGCCTCGCGACTGACCGATGATCCCCCCGGGGCCGTGGTGGTGACCGGCGGCCGTCGGGTGTTCGCCGCCGGGGCGGACATCTCCGAGTTCGGGGGACCCGCGGAGGCCCGCGAGATCGGCGCCGCCTTCCACCGCACCCTCGACGCCGTGGCCGCCATCCCCCGGATGGTGATCGCCGCCGTGAACGGTTACGCGCTGGGGGGAGGGTGTGAACTCTCCATGGCCTGCGATCTCAGGTTCGCGGCCAGCGACGCGGTGTTCGGCCAGCCCGAGGTCCTGCTGGGCCTGATTCCCGGCGGGGGCGGCACCCAGCGGCTGCCGCGCCTGGTGGGACCGGCCCGGGCCAAGGAACTGGTCATGTCGGGTCGCAACGTCGACGCCGTCGAGGCCCACCGGATCGGTCTGGTCGACCGGCTGATCGATCCCGACGAGGTGCTCGAGGTGGCCCGTACCGAGGCCGCGGCCTACGCCCGTGGGGCCCTGCAGGCCCAGGCCCTGTCCAAGAAGGCCATCGATGCTGGTATCCAGCTCCCCCTGGCCGAGGCACTCGGGATCGAACTGGAGGCCTTCGAGGCCGTCTTCCACACCGAGGACAGCCGCATCGGGGTGCAGTCGTTCCTGGCCCAGGGACCCGGGCGGGCCGAGTTCACCGGCCGGTGACGGGAACAGAAATCCGGGTTCGGCGTCCGGACCCCTTTTCGAGCCGTACCCGGCGGGTCTAGCCTGCGCCTTCATGGCTTTCGCAAACATCAACGACCACCGCATCCACTACGAGGACACCGGCGGGGAGGGTCTGCCGATCGTCTTCAGCCATGGTTTCCTCATGGACCAGGCCATGTTCGATCCCCAGGTGGCGGCTCTGGCCGACGACTACCGGTGCATCACCTGGGACGAGCGTGGTTTCGGGCAGACGGAGTGCAAGGGTCCCTTCAGCTACTGGGACTCCGCCTCGGACCTCATCGGTCTGCTGGACCACCTCGGGATCGATCAGGCGGTCCTGGTGGGGATGTCCCAGGGTGGCTATCTGTCGCTGCGGGCCACCCTCGCAAATCCCGATCGGGTGAAGGCCCTGGTGCTGATCGACTCCCAGGCCGCCGCCGACACACCCGAGGAGAGGGAGGGCTTCCAGGCCATGCACGACGCCTGGATCGAATACGGGCCCATCGACGCCGTGGCCGGGGGCATCGCCGATCTGATCCTGGGTCCGGGCATCGATCAGCACGAGTGGCTGGTCCGCTGGCGTTTCCGTCCGCCGGCCATGCTCACCGAGCCGTTCAACACCCTCGTGGGTCGGGACGACATCACCGACCGCCTGGGTGAGATCAAGTGCCCGGTACTCATCTTCCACGGGGGCGAGGACCAGGCGATCCCCATGGAGCGGGCCGAGCAGGTGCGTGACGCTGTGGCCGACTGCGCCGGGATCGTGGTGGTGGAAGGGGCGGCCCACGCCCCCAATCTCAGCCATCCCGAGGCTGTCAACGGCCCCCTGGCCGAGTTCCTGGCGGGGATCAACTGACCGAGCCGGTTTGAACCCGGGACCGAGATGCCGATCGGATTGACATGGCGCTGGCGGTAGGACCACGGTTGGAGACCGAGTTGGACGAGCGGATCGCCCGTCTGGCGCGGATGCCCCAGCTCCTGGTGGCCTGTGACTACGACGGGACGATCGCCCCGATAGTCGACGACCCGATGGCCGCCCGTCCCCGGCGGGAGACGGTGGTGGCCATGAGGGCCCTGGCCGATCTGCCCCAGACCAACGTGGCGGTTATCTCCGGTCGTTCCCTGCGGGATCTGGCCGCCCTGAGCCGGCTGCCCGACGAGATCCGTCTGGTCGGAAGCCACGGGTCGGAGTTCGAGGTCGGGTTCGCCTCGGAGCTGCCGGCGGGGGCCATGGCCCTCCGAACCCAGATCGAGCACGCGGTGGCCGATGTGGCCGCCCGTACCGACGGCGCATACGTCGAGTACAAGCCGACCGGGGTGGCCTTCCACTACCGGATGGTGGATCCCGACGCCGCCTGCCTGGCCACCGAGGAGATCCGGCAGGGCCCCGGGTCGCTGCCCGGGGTCCACGCCCGTCAGGGCAATCAGGTCCTGGAGCTCTCCGTCGTGGAGACCGACAAGGGGGCGGCCCTGGAGACGATCCGGCGTCAACTCGGATCGTCGGCCGTGCTCTTCATCGGAGACGACGTCACCGACGAGGACGCCTTCGCCACCCTCGGGGGGCCCGACCTGGGGATCAAGGTCGGTACCGCCCCCTCCCAGGCGGAGTTCCGGGTTCGCGACACCGGTGATGTGGCCCGGGTACTGGCCCTGCTGTCCCAGCTCCGGACCTCATGGTTGATGGGGTCGGCCGCCCCCCCGATCGAGAGCCATTCGATGCTCTCCGACCAGCGCACGGCGGCGATCGTCTCCCCCGAGGCCCGCATCACCTGGTTGTGTTCCCCCCGGATCGACTCCGCCGCGGTGTTCGCCGAGCTGGTGGGGGGACCCGCCGCCGGATTCTTCTCGGTCCGCCCGGTCGAGGGGGCCATGCCCACGTCCCAGCACTACGTGCGTGACTCCCTGGTCCTGGTCTCGACCTGGCCGAAGATGACGGTCACGGACTACCTCGACTGTTCGGCGGGTCGCCCCCGGCGCACGGCGGGGCGATCGGATCTGATCCGTTTCGTGGAGGGTTCGGGCAGGGCGATGGTGGAGTTCGCCCCCCGTCTGGACTTCGGCCGGGTTCCGACCCGCCTGGAGGTCCGCGAGGGAGGCCTGGAGGTCCTGGGCACCACCGACATGGCGGTACTGAGATCGCCCGGGGTCCGCTGGGAGATCGTCGACGACGGTGTCCACCACACCGGCAGGGCCCTGATCGACCTCGACGAGGGCCCGGTGGTGCTGGAGATGAGATGCGGAACCGGATCCATGGCCGCCGACCAGGTCGAGGGCGACCGGCGGCGGGACACCCTGGCCTACTGGGAGGACTGGGCCGCCGAACTGGATCTCCCGACCATCGAGCGCGACCTGGTGAGGCGCAGCGCGGTGGTGCTCAAGGGCCTGGTGCACGAACCGACCGGGGCCATCGTGGCCGCGGCCACAACCAGCCTGCCCGAGAGCCTGGGTGGGGTCCGAAACTGGGACTACCGCTACTGCTGGCTGCGGGACGCGGCCATGACGGCGGGGGCCCTGACCCGGCTCGGATCCTCCTCGGAGGCGATGAACTTCCTGGACTGGGTGCTCGACGTGCTCGAGGCCCGGGGAGGAGCCGATCGACTGGCCCCCCTGTTCCTGGTGACCGGACGCCACCTGCCCCCCGAGGCGGAGATCGCCGAGCTACCCGGATACGCGGGTAGCCGGCCGGTCAGGGTCGGGAACGCGGCCGAGGGTCAGGTGCAGCTCGACGTGTTCGGCCCCGTCGTGGACCTCGTCCACCTTCTGCTGCGCCGGGGAGCTCCGCTGTCGGGGCAGCACTGGAGGCTGGTCGAGTCGCTGGCGGAGGCGGTCATCGGACGCTGGGACAGTCCCGATCACGGCATCTGGGAGATACGCAAGCACCCCCGCCATCACGTCCACTCCAAGGTGATGTGCTGGCTCACCCTCGATCGGGCCGTCGACATGGCCGGCCATTTCACCGGCCGGGAGCGTCCCGAATGGGTCGAGGTCAGGGACGTGATCGCCGAGGACGTGATCACCCACGGCTGGAAGCCGGAACTGAACTACTTCGGCTCGGCCTACGACGGTACCGACATCGACGCCTCGGTCCTCGCCATCGGCCTGAGTGGCCTGCTGCCGCCCGAGGATCCCCGCTTCGTGGCCACGGTCGAGGCGGTGGAGGGTCAGCTCCGGGACGGGCCCACCGTCTACCGCTACCGCTCCGACGACGGGTTGCCCGGTACCGAGGGAGGGTTCCATCTCATGACCTCCTGGCTGGTGGACGCCTACCGTCTGGTGGGCCGCAGACAGGACGCCGTGAAGCTGTTCGCCGGACTCTGTGATCTCGTGGGACCCACCGGCCTCCTGTCGGAGGAGTACGACCCGGTCGCCGGTCGGGCCCTGGGCAACCTGCCCCAGGCCTACTCACACCTGGGGTTGGTCAACAACGCCCTCAACCTCGACGGGCGTACCGCCTGAGCCTCCCGGCGGGCGACACCGGGGCTGAATCCGCAGGGGGTCACGGTCGAACCGTGGACGAGGCCACCCGTCGCCGCTGCGTGGCGGTACCGCTCAGCTGGCCCCGGGGGCTCAGTTGGTGCCCAGGGGCAGGGCCTCGCCGCGGAGACGGCGGGCCAGCTTGAACACGTCGTCCCGCTCCCCGGCCATGATGTGGGGGTCGAGCATCCTCAGCTCGGCCGCCTCCACCGCCCACCTCAGCACTCCCTTGCCCCCGGCCGCGTCGAGGAACCAGTTGGCGAACCGGTCCCGGATCATGTTGGTCAGGGTCCGCATGACGATGTTGCCGCCCACGTGACCGGTCTTCAGCAGCACCCAGGTGAAGGCGGCGTCGAGGTCTCCGGGCCCGGCGGCGGCGTTGGCCCAGTCGATCACCCTGGGTCCCTCGGGCGTCAGGATGACGTTCTCGGGATGGAAATCGAGGTGCAGCAGGGAATTCCCCGGAGCCACGTGTTCGAGGAAATCGGGAGCTTCGATCTCGGCCAGACGCAGATGCAGACGGCCGAGCAGACGGGCGTGACGCCGTGAACGCCACGGATGGGCACCGAGATCCTCCAGCATCGAGGGACCGTCGAGGCGGTCCATCACGATGGCGGCGGGGTCGTCG
>DRKF01000228.1 GCA_011051915.1 Acidimicrobiales bacterium
GCTCCAGCTCCGAGAGGCGGGAGATGTGTTCGGCGCGTGACATGTACCGAGCATAGGGCGAAGCCCAGCAGCAGTGCCGGTTTCGGGTGTGCCGGTTTCGGGTGTGCCGGTTTCGGGTGTGCCGGTTTCGGGTGTGCCGGTTTCGGGGGCACCGCGGTCGGGGGTGGGAAGCGGTCGCCTGTCCCGTCCGGTCGTGAGCGGGCTAGCCGGCCTGTCTGGCCACGGCCTCAGCCGCGGCCTTGGCCGCCTCGGGGTCGCCCAGGTACCGGGAGTCCAGTGGGATGTCCTCCGCCGGCATCATGTCGTCTCCCAGCTCGTAGAGCAGGGGTATCCCGGTGGGGATGTTCACATCGGCGATCGCCTCGTCGGAGATGTGGTCGAGGTGCTTCACGAGGGCCCTCAGGGAGTTGCCGTGGGCCGCCACCAGCACGACCGCGCCGTTCCTGAGGTCGGGAACGATGTCGTCGTACCAGTAGGGGAGCATGCGCTCGACGACGTCCTTGAGGCACTCGGTGCGGGGCACCACCTCGGGGGCGAGCCTGGCGTAGCGGGGGTCGGTGGAGGGGTCGAACTCGTGACCGGGCGCCATGGGGGGTGGTGGTGTGTCGTAGCCCCGGCGCCAGGCGTGGAGCTGGGCCTCGCCGTGGATCTCCCGGGTCCGCTTCTTGTCCAGGCCGGTGAGGTCGCCGTAGTGGCGTTCGTTGAGCCTCCAGTGGCGGCGCACGGGGATCCAAAGCCGGTCCACGGGAGCCAGGGCCAGCTGGGCGGTGCGGATGGCCCGGGTGAGTACCGAGGTGTGGACGATGTCGGGCAGCACCCCGGCGGCGGCCAGGGTGGGTCCGGCCGCCCGGGCCTCGGCCTCGCCCAGGGGGGTGAGATCGACGTCCCACCAGCCGGTGAAGCGGTTGGCCAGGTTCCATTCGCTCTGGCCGTGGCGGAGCAGCACGAGGGTGGAGGTCATGAACCCGAATGTAGTACCGACCGCGGCCCCGGTTCGCCGGGGGTCGGGACGGGCCCCGAACCGGTTCCGGAAGAATCTCAGGAATCGCTTCAGAAAACTTGCCAATGACAGACTCAAGTTTTATACTTGGGCTGTCTCGCGAGTGATCGTGAATCGAATCTCAGCAAGAGCTGCCAGTCTATTTCGCCGGTAGCACCCCCCAACACGGCCGGCCATCACCCGGCCGGTTCCCCCTCCGGAGACTCGGGTGGGGACACAGACAGACACAGACAGGAGTGAGTCACATGGCCAAGGCCGTAGGAATCGACCTCGGGACCACCAACTCGGTCGTTGCCGCGATGGAGGGTGGGGAGCCCACCGTCATCGCCAATGCCGAGGGCGACCGGACGACCCCCTCGGTCGTCGCCTTCGCCAAGAACGGCGAGGTTCTCGTCGGAGAGGTGGCCAAGCGTCAGGCCGTCACCAACCCCGATCGGACCCTGGCGTCGATCAAGCGTCACATGGGTACCAACTGGACCGTCGAGATCGACGGCAAGAAGTACACCCCCCAGGAGATAGCGGCCCGCATCCTCCAGAAGCTCAAGAAGGACGCCGAGGCCTACCTCGGGGAGGACGTGACCCAGGCCGTCATCACCGTCCCCGCCTACTTCGACGACGCCCAGAGGACCGCCACCAAGGAGGCGGGCACGATCGCCGGCCTGGAGGTCCTGCGAATCATCAACGAGCCCACCGCCGCCGCCCTCGCCTACGGCCTCGACAAGGAGGGTGAGGACCAGGCCATCCTGGTGTTCGACCTCGGTGGCGGCACGTTCGACGTCTCCGTGCTGGAGATCGGCGATGGTGTCTTCGAGGTGAAGTCCACGGCCGGCGACACCCACCTGGGTGGCGACGACTGGGACCAGGCGATCATCGACTGGCTGGTCGAGGAGTTCAAGGGCGACCACGGGGTCGACCTCAGCAAGGACGCCATGGCCCTCCAGAGGCTCAAGGAGGCGGCCGAGCAGGCCAAGAAGGATCTGTCCTCCAAGCAGACCACCCAGATCAACCTGCCCTTCATCACCGCCACCGCCGCCGGGCCCCTGCACCTCGACTACGAGCTCTCCCGGGCCAAGTTCCAGGAGCTGACCGCGGACCTGCTGGCCCGCTGCAAGGGTCCCTTCGAGCAGGCCATCAAGGATTCCGGTCTGAAGACCGGAGACATCGACCACGTCATCCTGGTGGGTGGTTCCACCCGCATGCCCGCCGTGGTCGAGCTCGTCAAGAGCCTCACCGGCAAGGATCCCCACAAGGGTGTGAACCCCGACGAGGTCGTGGCCGTGGGCGCCGCCATCCAGGCCGGAGTCCTCAAGGGTGAGGTCAAGGACGTGCTGCTGCTCGACGTCACCCCCCTGAGCCTCGGTATCGAGACCAAGGGTGGGGTCATGACCAAGCTCATCGAGCGCAACACCACCATCCCCACCAAGAAGACCGAGGTGTTCACCACCGCCGACGACAATCAGCCATCGGTGGAGATACACGTCCTCCAGGGCGAGAGGGAGATGGCCTCGGGCAACAAGACCCTGGGGAAGTTCCAGCTGGTCGACCTGCCGCCCGCCCCCCGTGGTGTGCCTCAGATCGAGGTGACGTTCGACATCGACGCCAACGGCATCGTGCACGTCTCGGCCAAGGACCGGGCCACCGGCAAGGAGCAGTCCATAACCATCACCGGTCAGAGCTCACTGTCCAAGGACGACATCGAGCAGATGGTCCGTGATGCCGAGGCCCACGCCGAGGAGGATCGTCGCCGTCACGAGGAGGCCGAGGCCCGCAACAACGCCGACAGCCTCGTCTACCAGACCGAGAAGCTCCTCAAGGAGCAGGGCGACTCCGTGCCCGCCTCCGACCGTGAGGCCGTGGAGTCGGGTCTGGAGGCCCTCAAGAAGGCTCTCGAGGGTGACGATGTCGATGCCATCAAGTCGGCCACCGAGACCCTGGCCCAGGCCAGTCAGGAGTTCTCCCAGAAGCTGTATGAGGCGGCTGCGGCCCAGGCCGGAGGCGCCGAGGGAGACACCGGCACGGCCGGCGAGTCCGGTGACGAGGACGTCGTCGACGCCGAGATCGTGGAGGAGGACCAGTAATGAGGCCCTCCGAGACGGGTGGTTCCGGGCCGTCGGCCCCACCGACGGACGGGGCCACCCCGGAGGGCTCGTCCCCCGAGGCGGCTGCCCCGGGCGGCGAGTCCGCCGGATCGGACGCTCCCGAGGACTCCTCCCCCGAGGTCGATCCGCTGGCCGAACTGCGGGCCGAGCGTGATGAGTATCTGAGCGCTCTGCAGCGGGTGCAGGCCGAGTTCGACAACTACCGAAAGAGGACCGCCGCGGCCTCCAAGGAGATGGTCGCCGCGGGTACGGCCCGGATCGTGGAGTCCCTCCTGCCGGTACTCGATGCCTGTGACGCCGCCGCCGGCCATGGCGACGAGTCCGTCGATGCGATCTGCGGCCAGCTCCTGTCCGTTCTGGTGAAGGAAGGCCTGGAGCGGATTCCGTCGGTGGGCGAGACCTTCGATCCCGAGATCCACGAGGCTGTTCTGCACGAGCCCGGCGAGGGTGGTGAACAGACTGTCGTCGAGGAACTCCGCGCCGGTTACCGCTGGGGTGGCAAGGTCCTGCGGGCGGCCATGGTCAAGGTCAGAGATTGACCCCGTTCCGGTTCCACGAAGTGGGGCCACAGACGTGTCGGACTCCGGGCGAACCGCCTCGGGGGGCACAACCGGCACCAGAGACAACAGAAGGGAGGTAGGCGATGGCGATACAGAGTGAATGGTTCGAAAAGGACTACTACTCGGTGCTGGGAGTGGCGCCAACCGCCTCCCAGAAGGAAATCACCAAGGCCTACCGGAAGCTGGCCCGCAAGCTGCACCCCGATGCCGAGGGCGGCGACGAGGAGAAGTTCAAGGAGGTCTCCGCCGCCTATGAGGTGATCGGTGACGAGGACAAGCGCAAGGAGTACGACGAGGCCCGTCGTATGGGTCCGCGTGGCGCCTACGGAGCCGGTCCCTTCGCCGGTGGCGGCCCCGGTCAGCACCAGGTCCGCTTCGAGGACCTCGACGACCTGGGTGGCCTGGGCGACATCTTCGGAGGGCTCTTCGGGAACCGCCGGGCCCGGGCCGGAGGCCCGATCCGTGGTGTCGACCAGGAGACCGAGCTCCACCTCGGATTCATGGACGCCGCCCGCGGGGTCACCACCACGGTGAACCTCACCTCGGAGGTACCGGGACCCAACGGGGTCGAGCGCCGGACCCGCCAGGTCAAGGTGAGGATTCCCCCCGGGGTCGACGACGGGCAGCGGATTCGCCTCAAGGGCAAGGGGGGTCCGGGCCGCAACGGCGGTCCCCCCGGTGATCTCTACGTGGTGGTCCGGGTCCAGCCCCACGACGTCTTCGGGCGCAAGGGCCGCAATCTGACCGTCAAGGTCCCGATCACCTTCCCCGAGGCCGCCCTGGGAGCCAATGTCAAGGTACCCACCCTCGAGGGAGGCACCGTGACCCTCAAGATTCCCGCCGGCACCCGCTGCGGGAAGACCTTCCGGGTCAAGGGCCGGGGTATCGAGACCCCCAAGGGCAAGGGCGATCTGCTGGTCACTGTAGACATCGCGGTTCCCCAGAAACTGTCCCGCAAGGAGCGCGAGGCCATCGAGGCCCTGGCCGAGGTCACCGACTGGTCACCTCGCCAGGACTGGGAGAGCTGACCGTGGAACGAGATGAGGTGAAGCGATGAGTCGAAACGAGAAGCATCCCCGACGGAGTCGGGACCACGCCCTCTATGTGATCTCCGTCGCCGCCGAACTGGCCGGCGTGCACGCTCAGACCCTGAGGATCTACGAGCGCAAGGGTCTGGTGCGTCCGGCCCGGACACCGGGCGGCAGCCGGCGCTACAGCGAGGTCGACATTGCCCGCCTGAAGAGAATCCAGGAGCTGACCGGCGAGGGTCTGAACCTCGCCGGGGTGGCCCGGGTCCTCGAACTGGAGGACCAGGTCGCCCGCCTGGAGGACCAGATCGCCGAGATCCAGAACTCGGCCCGGGCGGCGGTGGCCGAGGCCCGTCGTGAACACCGGCGGGACCTCGTCCCCCTGCGCCAGACCGTGGTCCGCTGGTCCTCGCCCGAGCGGCGGTGAGGTGACGCCGTGTCCCCCCGCCGTCCTCGGATCGGGCCCCGAGCCCGGTGGCGGGCGCCCCAACCTCTACCGCCGGGGAGACGATCCCGATGAGTCTGGCGGTCCTGGTCCTGGTCCTGACCGCACTGGTGGTCCTGGCCCTGGCCGGTTCCCTGGTGGGGGCCTCGGTGACTTCGCGGGTCCGGCGTCGGGGCTGGACGGGTGAGTACCGGGTGCGGGTCGGTCCCGCCGTCGACAGGGGACTGACCGGAACGGACGTGGGTGGGGTCTACACCGACCCCGAGGTGGCCCGCCGGGCCGCCGAGGAGGCCCTCGTCGGTGAGCCGGCCACCTCCGAGCGCCGGGCCGGCTACGTGATGGCCCTACGGTCCGACGGGGAGTGGGACGTGGCCGAGGTTGTGCAGATCAGAGATTCCTGACGAAACTTGATAATATGACTATCAAGTTTCCTGAGTGTGAGGTATACTTGAGCCATGGCAATAGATCCGAACCGCTGGACACTCAAGACCCAGGAAGCGGTGGCAGCCGCCCTGCAGTCCGCCCGTGACGCCAGCAATCCCGAGGTCACGCCCGACCATCTCCTGGCTGCCCTTCTGACCCAGGAGGAAGGCATAGTTCTGCCTCTGATAACCCGGTTGGGCCTGAACCCACTGACCCTCAGAAACCAGGTGTCCGACTCCCTGGACAAACTCCCCCGGAGCTACGGCGGCTCCGAACCCCACATGAGCCGGGAACTGAACGCCGTGTTCGACGCCGCCGATCAGGCCCGCGAGGAACTCGGGGACGAGTACCTCTCCACCGAGCATCTCCTGCTGGCGCTGGCCCAGGGTGGGCCCGCCGGGGTGGAACCCCGCCTGGAGGTGACGCGCGAGCAGGTTCTCGACGCCCTCCGTCAGGTGCGTGGCAGCCACCGTGTCACCAGCCAGAATCCCGAGGAGACCTTCCAGTCGCTCGAGAAGTACGGACGGGATCTCACCCAGGAGGCACTCGACGGCAAGCTCGACCCGGTCATCGGCCGTGACGAGGAGATCCGCCGGGTCATCCAGGTGCTGTCGCGGCGCCGCAAGAACAACCCGGTTCTCATAGGTGAGCCCGGTGTGGGCAAGACCGCCATCGTGGAGGGCCTGGCCCTGAGGATCGCCGAGGGCGACGTTCCCGAAGGTCTCAAGAACAAGCGGCTGGTGGCCCTGGACCTGGGTTCGATGGTCGCCGGAGCGAAGTACCGCGGCGAGTTCGAGGAGCGCATGAAGGCGGTCCTCAAGGAGATCCAGGACGCCGAGGGCGAGATCATCACCTTCATCGACGAGCTCCACACCATCGTGGGAGCCGGGGCGGCCGAGGGTTCCATGGACGCCGGCAACATGCTCAAGCCCCTGCTGGCCCGTGGTGTGCTCAAGATGATCGGGGCCACCACCCTCGATGAGTACCGCAAGCACATCGAGAAGGACGCCGCCCTGGAGCGCCGGTTCCAGCCGGTCATGGTCGGCGAGCCTTCCGTCAACGACACCATCGCCATCCTGCGCGGTCTCAAGGAGCGCTACGAGGTGCACCACGGTGTGCGGATCCAGGACAGCGCCCTGGTCGCCGCGGCCGTGCTCTCCGACCGCTACCTGACCGAGCGGTTCCTGCCCGACAAGGCGATCGATCTCGTCGACGAGGCGGCCAGCCGTCTCCGGATCGAGATCGACTCCATGCCCACCGAGATCGACGTGATCGAGCGCCACATCCGCCAGCTCGAGATCGAGGCGGTGGCTCTGGCCAACGAGCCCGACGAGGCCTCCCAGGCCCGTCTGGCCGAGGTCCAGGAGGAGATCGCCAACGAGCGCGAGCAGGTCGAGGGCATGAAGGCCCACTGGCAGGCCGAGAAGGACCTGATCGACCGCATCCGGACCCTGGTCGAGGAGACCGAACGTCTGCGCCAGGAGCTCGAACGGGAGACCGACCTCGAGAAGGCGGCCCAGATCCGCTACGGCCAGCTCCCCGAGCTGGAACGCGAGATCGAGGTGGCCTCCGCCGAGCTGGCCGAGCTGCAGTCCGAGCGCAAGATGCTCCGCGAGGAGGTCGAGGCCGAGGACATCGCCCAGGTGGTTTCCCGCTGGACGGGTATTCCGGTGTCCAAGCTCATGGAGGGCGAGGCCCAGAAACTCGTCCATCTCGAGGACATCCTCCACGAGAGGGTCATCGGCCAGGACGAGGCCGTCAAGGCCGTGGCCAATGCCATCCGTCGGAGCCGGGCCGGTCTCTCCGATCCGAATCGCCCCATAGGCAGCTTCCTGTTCCTGGGACCGACCGGTGTCGGCAAGACCGAGCTGGCCCGAACTCTCGCCGATGCGCTCTTCGACGACGAGCGGGCCATGATCCGCATCGACATGAGCGAGTACATGGAGAAGCACACCGTGAGTCGACTCATCGGTGCCCCTCCGGGATACGTCGGCCATGAGGAAGGCGGTCAACTCACCGAGGCCGTGCGGCGGCGCCCCTATTCGGTGCTGCTGCTCGACGAGGTCGAGAAGGCCCACCACGACGTGTTCAACGTCCTGCTCCAGGTACTCGACGACGGTCGTCTGACCGACGGCCAGGGGCGGACGGTGGACTTCACCAACGTGGTGTTGATCATGACCTCGAACATCCCGGGTGATCCGCTCGACCACTTCCGGCCCGAGTTCGTCAACCGCATCGACGACATCGTCCGCTTCCGGGCCCTGGGCCCCGACGATCTTCCCCAGATCGTCAGGATCCAGCTACGCCACCTGGAGAAGCGACTGGCCGACCGCGACCTCAACCTCGAGGTCACCGACGCCGCTGTCCGGCTGCTGGCCGAGATGGGCTACGACCCCGCCTTCGGGGCCCGGCCCCTCAAGCGGGTCATCCAGCGGGAGCTGGGCGACCGCCTGGCCCTGGCCATCCTGGACGGCGACGCCTCCGCCGGTGACACCGTCGTCGTGGACGCCAAGGAGGGCCAGCTGACCATCGACATCGTGGTGGTTCCCGAGGTCGAGTGACCCTCGGGGACAGTGCGTCCCCGCTGACGAGGCCCGATCCCACCTGGGATCGGGCCTCGGCGCGTCACCATGGGGTGTACCCGCTCCGATAGCGGTTAGGCTCGACCAACGTCGTGCAAGCCGACGTCGGAGACCGCTGTGCCCGCAACTGTTGTTGTCGGAACCCAATGGGGTGACGAGGGAAAGGGCCGGGTCGTCGACCTCCGGGCCAAGGAGTCCGTACTCGTCGTGCGGTACCAGGGAGGGCACAACGCCGGTCACACCATCGTGGTGGACGGTGAGACCTTCGCCCTGCAGCTGGTGCCCAGCGGGGTGCTGTACGACCACGTCACCCCGGTCATAGGAAACGGTGTCGTCGTCGATCCCGTGGTCCTGCTGGCCGAGGTGGACATGCTCGAACGCAAGGGAGTCGACTGCTCGCGACTGGTGGTGTCCACCCACGCCCACCTGGTGATGCCCTACCACCAGGCCATGGACACCGCCAACGAGGAGAGGCTCGGTGAGGACGGCATAGGCACCACCCGCCGGGGCATAGGTCCGGCCTACGCCGACAAGGCGTCCCGCATCGGAATCCGGGTCGAGGACCTCCTGGATCCCCCCACCTTCCGTCGCCGCCTCCGGGCGGCGCTGCTGGACAAGAACGAGCTGCTCCGCCGGGTGCACGACCATCCCGGTTTCGACGCCGACGAACTGGCCGAGCACTACCTCGAGGACGTCGCCCCCCGCATCGCCGGCTTCGCCGCCGACACCGTGTCGCTCATCCACGAGAGTCTCGAGGCCGGGCACCGGGTTCTCTTCGAGGGGGCCCAGGCCACGTTCCTGGATCTCGACCACGGCACCTACCCCTTCGTGACCTCCTCCAACCCGGTAGCCGGGGCCGCCACCGTCGGGGCCGGTATCGGCCCCGGGGTGATCGACAGGGTCGTGGGGGTGGTCAAGGCGTACACCACCCGGGTGGGGGCGGGCCCCTTCGTCACCGAACTCGACGACGAGACCGGTGATCTGCTGGTGGAGCGGGGACACGAGTTCGGGACCAATACCGGGCGTCGGCGAAGGACGGGGTGGCTGGATCTGGTGATGCTCAGGCACGCGGTTCGTCTGAACGGATGCACGGAGCTCGTCGTGACCAAGCTCGATGTGCTGGACACCCTGGACCGGATCCGCGTCTGCACCGCCTATGAGATCGACGGGGTCGAGCGGCCGAATCTCCCCGACCGCATGGTCGATCTCGAGAAGGCCCGCCCGGTGTATCGCGAGCTTCGGGGATGGGAGGCCGATACCAGCAACGCTCGGGAAGTGCATGATCTCCCCCCGGCGGTGCGTGATTATCTGGATTTCGTGTCCGAGTGGGTCGGAGTGCCCGTATCGATGGTATGTGTCGGTCCCGGTCGTGAGCAGTACGTTCATCTTTCCGGGTAGTGGGGTCGGTGGATGACCCGTGTGTCGGTCCCGGTCGTGAGCAGTACGTTCATCTTCCCGAGTAGTGGGGTCGGCGCATGACCCGTGTCTGCGTCGTGGGTTCGGGGGGGCGTGAACACGCCCTGGCGGGGCTCTTCGCGCCCTACGCCGAGGTGGTGGTGACACCCGGCAATCCCTGCATCGCCGGATCGGTGGACACCTCCCCCCTCGACATCGAGGCCGATCTCTTCGTGGTCGGGCCCGAGGTTCCCCTGGTGGAGGGGCTGGCCGATGATCTCCGGTCCCGGGGACGACTGGTGTTCGGTCCCGGTCGCCAGGGTGCCCGCCTCGAGGGCTCCAAGGCCTGGATGAAGGAGGTCCTCGTCGAGGCCGGCGTGCCCACCGCGGGGCACCGGGTGTTCGATGCGTCCGAACTGGGGGCCGCACTCGAACACGTGGACACGATGGAGGGCACCATCGTCGTCAAGACCGATGGGCTGGCCGCCGGCAAGGGTGTCCTGGTGACCGACGACAGGGCCGAGGCCCGGGCCGACGTGACGGCGAAGCTCTCCGGTACGTCGTTCGGAGCCGCGGGCCGCAGGGTGGTGATCGAGGAGGGGCTCAGTGGGCCGGAGGTCTCGCTGTTCGCCCTGGTCTCGGGGACGGAATGCGCGGCCGTTCCCACCCTGGCCCAGGATCACAAGAGACTCCTGACCGCCGATCGTGGTCCGAACACCGGGGGCATGGGAGCGGTCTGTCCGGCACCGGGGACGACCCCCGAGCTGATCGAAACGATGATGGACGTGGCCGTGAGGCCCACCGTGGAGGTCCTGGCCCGCCGGGGCATCGAGTATCGAGGTGTTCTCTTCGGCGGGTTCATGCTCACCGCGGAGGGGCCCAGGCTGCTGGAGTACAACATCCGCTTCGGCGATCCCGAGGCCCAGGTGGTTCTGCCCCGCTGGCAGGGCGACCCGGTTCCGACCTTCATGGCCGTGGCCCGTGGTGAGGCCTTCGATCCCCCCGAGCTGGACGACCGGACCATGGTGACCATCGTGTGTGCGGCGGAGGGATACCCCTACTCGCCCCGCCGGGGGGACCTGATCACCGGTCTGGACGAGGTCCGGGCGATGGAGGGGGTCTCCGTCTTCTGCGCTGGAGTGGGTTCCGACTCCGCCGGCCGGCCCGTGACCTCCGGGGGGCGGGTTCTGAGTGTCACCGCCGCGGGTCCCGACGTGAGCGCGGCCCGGTCACGGGCCCTCGCCGCCGTGTCTCGAATCCACTTCGCAGGAATGCAGTACCGCGAGGACATCGGAACCACGGGTCCGTCGCCAGACGCCGGGGATCGTCGGTCCTCCGACACCGGGAGTCGTGGGAGAACAGGAGAACAGACGTGACCAGGGTGTCGATTCTCATGGGTTCACCGAGGGACGCCGACCGCATGGAGGCCGCTACCGCCATGCTCGAACGTTTCGGGGTGGACCACGACGTGCAGGTGATGTCGGCCCACCGCACGCCCGACCAGGTGGCGGAGTTCGCCCGTTCGGCCCGCCAGGAGGGCTACGGAGTGATCATCTGCGGGGCGGGAATGGCCGCCCACCTGGCCGGCGCCGTGGCCGCCCACACGACCCTGCCGGTCATCGGTGTGCCTCTCTCGGGAGGGGCCCTCGACGGTCTCGACGCCCTCCTTTCCACGGTCCAGATGCCTCGGGGGATCCCCGTGGCCACGGTGGCGGTGGATGGAAGTGCAAACGCGGCGGTGCTGGCGGTGGAGATACTCGCCGTGGGTGATGCCGAGCTGGCCGCCGCCGTCGACGAGTTCCGCAAGGGGGGAGCCCGATGACCGCCACCTGTGAGTCGATGGAGTCGGGGGGCTGGGAGCCGGTGGTCGGCTGGAACGGGGGAGCCCGATGACCTCCAGCACTCAGGCTGGGTCGGCGATGGTCAATGTGCTGGCCGACCGCTATGCCAGTCCTCTGATGACCCGGATCTGGTCACCCCGACATCGTGTGGTGCTGGAGAGGCGGTTCTGGGTTGCGGTGATGGATGCCCAGCGAGCCACCGGCGTCGACATACCGGCCACGGCGATCGAGGACTACCGCCGGGTGATCGACGAGGTGGACCTCGACTCCATCCGCCGGCGCGAACTGGTGACCCGCCACGACGTGAAGGCCCGCCTGGAGGAGTTCTCGGCCCTGGCGGGTCACGAGTACGCCCACGTCGGGCTCACGAGTCGGGATCTCACCGAGAACGTCGAGCAGATCCAGATCGTCGACGCCCTGAGGCTCGTGCGCTGTGACGGTGTGGCGGTGCTGCTGCGTCTGGGGGCCCGGGCCGAGGAGTTCGCCGACCAGCCGATCGCCGGACGGACCCACAACGCCGTGGCCCAGGTGACCACCCTCGGCAAGAGGTTCGCCAACGTCGCCGAGGAGCTCATGTCGGCCCTCGAGCGCCTCGACACCTTCCTGGCCCGTCTGCCGATGAGGGGTCTGAAGGGCCCGGTGGGAACCCAGCAGGACCTCCTGGATCTGGTCGGCGATCCCGATTCGGTCCACCGCCTCGAACTGGCGGTCGCCCGTCACTTCGGGTTCGAACGGGTCATGGACTCCGTCGGTCAGGTGTACCCCAGGTCGCTGGACCTCGATGTCGTCGCCGTTCTGGCCGAGATCACCTCGGCGCTGTCGGACCTGGCCCTGCAGATCCGGCTCATGGCCGGTCTGGAACAGGTGACGGAGGGGTTCCGACCGGGACAGGTCGGTTCCTCGGCCATGCCTCACAAGATGAACACCCGGTCGGCGGAGAGGATCAACGGTCTGGCCAGGGTGGTCAGGGGACATCTGACCATGGCGGCGGGAATGGCCGGAGACCAGTGGAACGAGGGTGACGTGAGTTGTTCGGTGGTACGGCGGGTCGTGCTTCCCGATGCCTTCCTGGCCACCAACGCCGCCCTCCACACCTCGATGGCGGTTCTGGAGGACCTCGGGGTCTTCCCCCGGGTGATCGAGGCCGAACTGGATCGCTACCTGCCGTTCCTGGCCACCACCCGGTTCCTGGTGGCGGCGGTCAGGGCGGGGATGGGCCGGGAGGAGGCCCACGAGGTCATCAAGGAACACGCGGTGGCGGTGGCGTTGGAGATGAGGGAGGGCCGGGCGACCGGTGGCGACCTCCTCGATCGTCTGGCGGCCGACCCCCGGCTCCCCCTCACCGCGGCCCAGCTGCGGGAGGCGGTCGCCGATCCGATGGCTCTTACCGGCACCGCCCGCAACCAGATCGAGCGGATCACCTCCCGTATCGAGGGCTGGAAGGTCTCCGAACCCGATGCCGTCGATGTTGCGGCCCACATGCCGCTGTGATGGTCTCGGGTGCGGTGTCTACCGGGTGGGGATGCCGTCGATGTTGCGGCCCACATGCCGCTGTGATGGTCTCCCTCCCATGAACGATTCGGGGCCCGAACTCGTGCACTCGGGGAAGGTGCGGGACCTCTACGAGGTAGACGATCGCCATCTGGTCATGGTCGCCTCCGATCGGATCTCGGCCTATGACGTGGTATTCGGCCAGGAGATACCCGACAAGGGGCGGATCCTGACCGCCATGACCGTCTTCTGGGATGAGCTGCTCTCGGGAATCGCACCAACCCATCTCGTGTCCTCCGACATCGACCGTTTCCCGCCCGGGGCCCGCCGTGAGCAGTGGCGGGGACGGGCCCTGCTGGTGCGCCGGGCCCGGATGCTGCCGATCGAGTGCATCGTCAGGGGGTATCTGACCGGGTCGGCCTGGGCGGAGTACAGCTCCTCGGGCACCGTCCACGGAACACCCCTCCCGGAGGGTCTGGTCGAGTCCGAGCGGTTCCCCCGCCCGGTCTTCACCCCCTCCACCAAGGCCGAGGAGGGCCACGACGTCAACATCGGGTTCGACGAGGCGGCGGAGCTGGTGGGTCCCGACCTGGCCCAGGAGGCCCGTCGGATCAGCCTGGCGGCCTATGAGACAGCCGCCCGACACGCGGCGGGTCGTGGGGTGATCATCGCCGACACCAAGTTCGAACTGGGTGTGGTCGACGGCCGGCTGGTACTCGCCGACGAACTCCTGACCCCCGACTCGAGTCGTTTCTGGCCGGTTGAGGGCTGGGCCCGGGGAACCACGCCGCCGTCCCTGGACAAGCAACCGTTGCGGGACGAGGTGTCCCGTTCCGGATGGGACCGTTCACCACCGGCACCGGCTCTCAGCCCGGCGACGGTGGAAGCAACGCGGGAACGCTACGTCACCGCCTACGAGAGGATCACCGGCCGGATGTTCTCCGACTGGCCCGGCGAGGAGAAGGAGCAGGCGTGAGATTCGATGTGAAGGTCGAGGTGAGACCCCGGGCGGGGATCGCCGATCCCGAGGGGGCCACGGTCGGGAAGGCGTTGCGGGCCCTGGGATTCGAGGGTGTGGGAGATTCCACCACCGTCCACGTGGGGAAGTTGATCGAGTTCGACCTCGAGGCCCCCGACGTTCCCACGGCGCGGGACCGGGTCGACGCCATGTGTCACACCCTGCTCACCAACCCGGTGATCGAGGACTACTCATTCGAGGTCATCCCGGCTGACAGCGGGTCGGGGGACTGATGGCCCCGCTGATCGGGGTGGTCGAGTTCCCCGGCACGAACTGTGAGCGCGACGTGGCCCACGTACTGGAGATCCTCGGTGGCAGGGCGGAGATTCTCTGGCACGGTGAGTCGAGCGTGAAAGGGGCCGACGCGATAGTCATCCCCGGAGGGTTCGCCCACGGTGACTACCTGCGGGCGGGGGCGATTGCCCGATTCTCACCGGTCATGACCGCGGTGGCGGAGTTCGCCCGCGGTGGTGGCCCGGTGCTGGGCATCTGCAACGGTTTCCAGGTCCTGACCGAGGCCGGCCTGCTCCCGGGGGCACTTCACAAGAACTCGGGGCTGAGATTCCTCTGCCAGGAGGTGGCCCTGGAGGTCGTGGGTACCGACAACATCATCGGATCCCGTCTCGAGCCGGGCCGGGTATTGCACATACCGATCAACCACTTCGAGGGTTCATACGTGTGTTCTCACGACACGCTTCGGAATATCACTGAGAGTGGTCAAATCGTGTTACGGTACGTCGACAATCCCAATGGATCAGTGGGATCGATAGCCGCCGTGGCCAATATCGAGGGCAACGTGGTGGGGATGATGCCTCATCCCGAAAGGGCGTCGGATGTCCTCTTGGGGTCGACCGACGGGATCGACGTCCTGGGATCCCTCATCGACTGCCTGGCTGGAGACACCGAGCCGACCCCGGTGGACCAGGGCCATTGAGGTCGGCTCGGTGGAACTCGAGCAGGTGCCTGATCAGGAGGCGGAGCGGCTGATTCCGGCCTCTTTGAGTACGGAGGCCGGTACGCCGAACTCGCGCCATGTGGCGTAGGCGATGCCCTTCCTCTTTCCGTAGGCGGCGGCCACTTCGACGAAGCGGGCCTCCAACTCCGACATGTCGGTCTGGGGCTCCACGGTCTCGAGGTCACGCTTGAGCTGGAGCAACTCCAGCCGGCGGATACCGGTGGCGGTACCCAGTTCCTCTTCGACCTGGGCTCGCTTGGCGGCGATGTTCTCAGGGCTGGGCTTACGGCCCCGCTTGGGCTTGTTGGCCTCCAGCGCTTCGAGGTAGGCCCTGACGGCTCTACCCTGTTCGCGGCCTTGCGCCAGTGCTGCCTTATGTTCGTCGGTCATGGGTGACTTTGGGGGAGGGTTCATGTGCGCCATTCTGCCAAAGAATCTGCCGACGTCAAACTGAAGACCTACAATCGCATTGAAGATTCAGTCTTGAATCGAGATTCAGGTTCCCTCAGGCCGGGTCCCGGCGGCCCCGGAGCCGCTGCTGCCGGCGGCGGTTCCGGTGGCGACACCGGTGCGATCCCGCCGGCGGTTCCGGTGCAATGTTGGTGGTGGTGGCGGCGGCTAGTTTCGATTCCCATGGAAGCTCCCGACCAGGCTGAGGCCCTTCACCGGGCCCTGGGCCTCACCGACGCCGAGGCCGATCAGATTCAGGAACTACTCGGCCGCCCGGCGAACCCCGTGGAGCTGGCCATGTACTCCGTGATGTGGTCCGAGCACTGCTCCTACAAGTCCTCGCGGGTCCACCTGGGCCGTTTCCCCACCGAGGCTCCCTGGGTGCTGGTGGGCCCGGGCGAGAACGCCGGGGTGATCGATGTGGGGGACGGTCTGGCCGTGGCCGTGCGCATCGAGAGTCACAATCACCCCTCGGCCATCGAGCCCTATCAGGGGGCGGCGACGGGGGCGGGCGGAATCATCCGCGACATCTTCACCATGGGGGCCCGGCCCGTGGCCCTGTTGGACTCCCTGAGGTTCGGCCCCCGACAGGACGAGACCGCCCGCTGGATCGCCGAGGGTGTGGTGGCGGGGATCTCCGGCTACGGGAACAGTGTCGGCGTACCGACGGTCGGGGGGGAGACGGTCCACGATCCGACCTATCTCGGCAATCCCCTGGTCAACGTCATGTGTGTCGGGGTCATGCCGGTGGACAGACTCGTCCTCGGTCAGGCGTCGGGTGTCGGGAATCTGGCCGTGCTGCTCGGAGCCCGAACGGGCCGTGACGGCATCGGCGGGGTGAGTGTCCTGGCCTCGGCGGGATTCGACGAGTCCGCCGACGAAGGGGCCAAGCGACCCAGTGTCCAGGTGGGGGACCCCTATGAGGAGAAGCGTCTGATCGAGGCCTGCCTTGAGCTTCTGGACTCGGGCCTGGTGGTGGGAATTCAGGACCTCGGTGGGGCCGGTCTGTGCTGCGCCACCAGTGAGACCGCTTCCCGGGGCGGGGTTGGGATGGACGTGTTCGTCGACGCCGTTCCCGTGAGGGAGCAGGGCATGGCTCCCCACGAGATCATGACCAGCGAGTCCCAGGAGCGGATGCTGGCCATCGTGGAGCCCGACTCACTTCCGCGGGTGCGGGAGACGGCCCGCAGGTGGGAGGTCGAGGCGGCCGTGGTCGGGCGGGTGACCCCGGGCGGGGCGCTGCGCATCCTCGACAGCAGCGACGGCGAGGTGGTCGCCGAGGTGACCGCGGCCAGTCTCCACGATCAGGCCCCCCTCTACCATCGGCCGATGGCCGAGCCGCCCGACCGGGCCCGGCGGCTGTCCGGCGATCCCGGTGAGGAACTCGACCCCGAGCTCCTCGCCGGCGAGATCCTGGCCATGGTCCAGGACACCAGCTGGGTCTGGAGTCAGTACGACCACCAGCTCAACCTGGGGACGGTGATCGGCCCGGGGGCCGATGCCGCCCTGCTCCGTCTCCGGGATCCGGAGTCGGGTCTCGACACCGGTCGGGGTCTGGGGGTGACCACCGATGGAAACCATCGATGGTGCGCCGTGGACCCGGCCGAGGGAGCGGCCCTTACCGTGGCGGAGTCGGTGCTGAACCTGGCCTGTGTCGGGGCCCGACCCCGGGCTCTGGTCAACTGTCTGAACTTCGGCAATCCCGAGCATCCCGAGGTGATGTGGCAGCTCTCGCGGGCCGTGGACGGGATGGCCGGGATCTGTCGACTGCTCGGGATTCCGGTGGTGGGCGGAAACGTGAGTCTCTACAACGAGAGCAACGGCGTCGACATCGATCCGACACCCGTGGTCGGACTCGTCGGGATCACCGGGCCCCTACGGGTGCGTCCGCCGGGTCTGGCGGTGTCCGAGGGTCAGATCCTCATCGAGCTGGGCTCTCCCTGCCCCGAGGACGTGGCCCTGGGAGGCTCCCGATGGGCGTGGAATCGCGGTAGACGTGACGGTGCGCTGCCGATCCTCGAACCGGACCGGGTGGCGGCGGTCTCCGAACTGGTCGTGGAATCGGTTGCCGATGGACTGCTGGGCGCGGTGCACGACGTGTCCGACGGTGGCCTGGCCCTGGCCCTCGTCGAGATGGCCCTGGCCGGGGGAGTGGGTCTGACCACCCAGGTCCCGCTGTCACCGCGACAGCTGATCGGGGAATCCCCGGGGCGGGTCGTGGCTGCAGTCGACGGGGAATCCACCGTCGGGGCCCTGATCGACCGGGCCGGCGATCTCGGGGTCGCCGCCCGCCGTCTGGGCCAGGTCGGCGGCGAACGGGTGACCCTGGGAGAGTCGTTCGACGTACCCCTGGATCGGGCGAGAAGGGCCGCCGCCGAATCGCGCCTCTGACGGTCCTCCCGGCCCCGGGCCGGGAGCATTCGCCAATGGGGCGGCTCGACGCGGTACTGGTTTAGTGCGTTCATCCGTATCGGATCCGGAGCGCACGTGGCCCTGCTGCGACACTGGGGAGCAACCGAGACCCCACCCCGCAGCGGCTCGGCGCGTCCGGGGCTCCGGGAGGTGCTGGTCACAGCGGTGGCCGCACTCCTGCTGGTTCCGGTGGTGGACACCGCGGCCGGCGAGACCAGGCTGCCGACGGTGGTGATCGAGCAGACGGTGACCGTCTCCGACCCCCTCGACGCCTGGTTGGGGGGAGCATCGGGGACCGAGGGCGACCTGGAACTGGCGCGCGAGACCTCACTGCCGGGCGTCACGGTGCTCCCGGGGTCGAGAGGGCAACTCCTCTACCGGGTCTCCCTGGCCGACGATGAGGCCGCCCGGGCCGCTCTGGCCGGCTCACTCAGTGCCTACGAGACCGCCCGTCTCGAACTGTGGAGCGACCTGAACCGTCGACTGGAGTTCATACCCGGACTGGTGGGATACATCGACCTTCGCATCGCGGAGGCGAGATCGCTTCTCGAGGAGGCGACGCCCGATCCGGCCACCGGGACGGCGGCCGGCGGGCCCCGGGCCATCGAGGCCGACATCGAGACCTGGACGGCGATCAGGGAGGAACTGACCCGCCTGCGCCGGACGGTGATGGAACCGATATGGGCGGGCGTCCCCGTCCGGCGGCGACTCGAGGAGATCGACCGGGCCCTCGACGACCGGTTCTGGGCCACGATGTCCGCCGGTCGGGCCTGAACAGGGCGACCTGAATCGTCGCGGGCCCGACTTCGTGGCAGGATGCTGGCCGTGAGTCACGCCGAGGTCCGAGGACCTTCCGTGGAGCTGATCAAACCGCGCGAGGAGTGCGGGGTGGTCGGGATCTTCGCACCCGGTCAACCGGTGGCCCACCTGGCCTATCTGGGGTTGTACTCCCTGCAGCACCGGGGTCAGGAGTCGGCCGGCCTGGCGGTGGGCAACCGGCGGTCGGTAACCGTTGTGAAGGAGATGGGTCTGGTGGCCCAGGCCCTCGACGAGAGGGTCCTGGCCGCCCTCGACGGCGACATCTCCATCGGTCACACCCGGTACTCCACCACGGGGTCCAGTTCGTGGCGGGCCTCCCAGCCGTTCTACCGGGACGTGGGTGACCTCGAGTTCGCCCTGGCCCACAACGGGAACCTGGTGAACACCGCCGAGCTGGCGCGTCAGGCCGGGATGCTCCCGGGGATGATCGTCAGCGACACGGACCTGGTGGCCGAACTGCTGGCCCAGGAGCTGGCCGCCTCACCCCACTCCCCGGGAAGGGAGATGCAGGAGGCCCTGTTCGAGGTGCTGCCCCGTCTCGAGGGGGGATTCTCCATGGTCGCGGTCGACGCCGGTCACCTGTACGCCATGAGGGATCCACGGGGTTTCTGGCCGCTGTGCCTGGGAGAACTGGACTCGGGGGGCTGGGTGGTGGCGTCCGAGTCGCCGGCGCTGGACGTGATCGGGGCTCGCTTCCTCCGGGAGATCGCCCCGGGGGAGATGGTGGTCATCGACGATTCGGGCGTGGCCTCCCACCGACCCTTCGCCGGGCCGGCGCCCGATCCCGCCCTGTGTGTGTTCGAGTTCGTCTACTTCTCCCGTCCCGACACCGTTCTGCTGGGTGCGAACGTCCACCGGGCCCGTCAGAACATGGGTGAGGCCCTCGCCCGTCAGGCTCCCGTCGACGCCGACATGGTGATGCCGGTCCCCGAGTCGGGGATACCCGCGGCGGAGGGATTCGCCCGCGCCAGCGGCATCCCCTACCGGGACGGGCTGGTCAAGAATCGCTACATCGGGCGGACGTTCATCGCCCCGACGCCGGAGATGAGATCCCGGGCGGTGAGGATGAAACTCAATCCCATAAGGGCCAACATCGAGGGCCGGAGGCTGGTGGTGGTCGACGACTCGATAGTCAGGGGCACCACGACCAGGGCGATGGTCAGGATGCTCTACGACAGCGGGGCGGCCGAGGTGCATCTGCGTATCTCCTCACCCCCCTACCGCTGGCCCTGTTTCTACGGGATGGACACCGGGAGCCGCTCCGAGCTGCTGGCCGCCAATCTCGATGTCGAGGCCATGTCCGAGTTCCTGGGGGTGCGTTCACTGGCATTCCTCGACAGGGAAGGACTGCTGGGGTCGATCGAGAACGACGGCGGCGGCTTCTGCACCGCCTGCCTGGACGGCCGCTATCCGGTGGCGCTCCCCGAGGAGCTCGGCGAGGAGATCCACGACAGGGGGACCGAGGTCCCGGTGGCGGTGGGGGAACCCTGATGGCCCGCAAGCCCACCACCTACGCCGCCGCCGGGGTGGACATCGACGCCGGTGACGCCGCGGTCTCCCGTCTGGCCGCTCACGCCCGTTCGACCTACCGCCCCGAGGTCATCAGCGACATCGGGGGATTCGGCTCGGCGGTGGAGATCCCCGCCGGCTATCGGCGGCCGGTCCTGGTGTCGGGGACTGACGGGGTCGGCACGAAGATCCTCGTTGCCTCGGCCCTGCGCCGCTACGACACCATCGGTATCGATCTGGTCGCCATGTGTGTGGACGACATCGTCACCCAGGGGGCCGAACCCCTGTTCTTCCTCGACATGATCACCACCGGCCGGGTCGTTCCGGACCGGATCGAATCCGTCGTGTCCGGAATCGCCGAGGGCTGTCGGGAATCGGGTTGTGCTCTGACCGGAGGGGAGATCGCCGAGCATCCCGACGCCATGAAACCCGACGACATGGATCTGGCCGGGTTCGTGGTCGGCGTAGTCGAGAGGGATCGTCTGATCGACGGAAGCACGATCTCGCCGGGCGACCGCATCGTGTCGCTGGCCTCCCCGGGTCTGCGCTGCAACGGTTACTCGCTGGCCCGCCGAGTGCTCATCGGTTCCCGGGACGATCTCTCCCGCCCGGCGTGGCCCGGGGCGGCGACGAACCTGGGCGAGGAACTGCTGCGACCCTCGGTCATCTACGCCCCGGCGGTGCTGGATCTCATCTCCGAGGTTCCTGTCAAGGGTCTGGCCCACGTCACGGGGGGCGGCATCCCCGGCAATCTGGCCCGGATCCTCCCCGAGAACGTGAACGCCGTGGTCTCCGCCGATGCGTGGGCCCGTCCCCGGATATTCAGCGAGATCCAGCGACGGGGGTGTGTCTCGGCCGAGGAGATGGCCCGGGTGTTCAATCTGGGGGTGGGGATGATCGCCGTGGTCGGAGCCGCCGATGCTCCCAGGGCGGTGAATCTCCTGGCGGGCCACGGCCACGATCCCCACGAGATCGGGCGAATCGTGGTCGGCCGGGGCCGGGTGGTCATGGAAGGACTGAGTTGATGGAGGAACCCGATCCCCGCCCCGACCTGGGGCCGGCGCTGAACCGCCTCCGTGAACACCTGCTGGAGTTCTCGGTCCGGAGAGGGGACTTCGTACTCAAGTCGGGGCGTCGCAGCGACTGGTTCATCGACGGTAAGCAGACCGCCTGCCGGCCCGAGGGGATCCTGCTCATCGCCGAGGCGATGCTCGAACGACTGGACCCGACGGTGACCGCTCTCGGAGGATTGACCATGGGAGCCGACCCTGTCGCCTTCGGTGTGGCCGCCGTGGCCGCGACCCGGGGTCGGGATCTGAGGGCGTTCAGCATCCGCAAGGAGGCCAAGGGCCACGGTGTGGCCGGAAGGGTGGCGGGCGCCCTGATGGCGGGAGACCGGGTGGCGGTGGTCGAGGATGTCGTCACCCGGGGCCTGTCCCCGATGGAGGCGGTGGCGGTCGTGAGGGAGTTCGGGGCCGAGCCCGTGGTGGTCATGCCGGTCGTGGACCGGGGCGGGACCTGCGGGGACCTGGCGAGTCGGGAGGGTGTGGCGTTCAGCCCCCTGCTGACCGCTCCCGACCTGGGTCTGAGCTACCAGGGGGCGTGACCGGATCCCGGGTGGGGTTGTCGGGGCGTGTGGCGGCGAGCTCGGATGGCGGCGGTAGCCTCCGTTGCCGGGCCCGGCGGGCCCACGGTCGTGAGAGAGGGATCCCAGTGATGCAACGCAAGCCCACAGCCGCATTCTCGGCGTCGATCGAGGTGCGTATGGCGCACAAGCCCGGCACCCTCGGGCGCCTGTGCACCGCCATCGGTGAGGCCGGCGGGAACATCCGCAGTCTCGAGGGCTTCAACATCACCGACGCTCATCGCCTCGAGGAGGAGATCATCGTCGATGCCCGCAGCGAGGAGCATGTCGGCGAGATCTGCCAGGCGGTGCAGGACCTCGACGGGGTGGAGGTCCTCCAGGCCGTCGACCGGACCTTCGCCATGCACAAGGGGGGGAAGCTCGAGACCGGGTCCCGGGTCCAGCTCAACGACACCGATGATCTGTCGATGGCCTACACCCCCGGGGTGGCGCGAATCTGTCTCGCCATCCACGCCCAGCCCGAGAGGGTGCACGAGCTGACGATCAAGTCCAACACCGTCGCCATCGTCACCGACGGTACTGCGGTCCTCGGACTCGGCGACATAGGCCCCGAGGCGGCCCTGCCGGTGATGGAGGGCAAGGCCCTGCTGTTCAAGGAGTTCGCCGGGGTCGACGCCTTCCCCATCTGTCTCGACGTGTCGAGTCTCGACGAGCTGGTGGAGACCGTGGTCCGTCTGGCCCCGACCTTCGGGGGGGTGAACCTGGAGGACATCGCCGCCCCGGGGGCCTTCGAGGTGGAGCGCCGCCTGCGGGAACTCCTGGACATCCCCGTTTTCCACGACGATCAGCACGGCACGGCGGTGGTCGCCCTCGCCGCCCTGGAGAACGCCGCCCGGGTCGTGCACAAGAAGCTGGAGGACATGCGGGTGGTCGTGGCCGGGGCCGGAGCCGCCGGTGTGGCGATCACGAAGATCCTCCTGGGACGCGGAATCGGTGACGTGGTGGTCGTCGACCGCAAGGGTGCGATCCACCGGGGACGGGAGGGTCTCAACGAGTCGAAGCAGTGGCTGGCCGAGCACACGAACTCCGGTGACCGGACCGGCTCGGCCGGACAGGTACTGGCCGGGGCCGATGTCTTTCTGGGGGTCAGTGCCCCCGGGTTGATCACCCGGGAGGACGTCGAGTCCATGGCCCCCGATCCGATCGTGTTCGCCATGGCCAACCCCGAGCCCGAGATCGCGCCGGAGAGCATCGCCGACGTGGCAGCGGTGATCGCCACCGGTCGCAGCGACTACCCGAATCAGATCAACAACGTCCTCGCCTTCCCCGGGATCTTCCGGGGGGCCCTTGACACCCGGGCCACCGAGATCACCGAGAACATGAAGATCGCCGCCGCCCGGGCCATAGCCGGGTCGGTCGCCGAGGACGAGTTGGGACCGGAGTACATCATCCCCGGTGCCTTCGAACGGGACGTGCCTCCCAGAGTGGCTGCCGCGGTGGCTGCCGCCGCCGTGGCCGACGCCGTCACCCGCTGAGGGGGCAATTCCCGTCCGGTCTGCCCGGCCGGAACGACCGGCTCAACCACCACGCCGGTCGGGACCGGCGTCGAACTGGGCAGGATTGTGCCTGCTGGGGCCTGTTCGGGGGTGTGCTGTGGTCGGGACCGGCGTCGATCCGGTGACCTCGCGCTTTTCAGGCGCGCGCTCTGCCAACTGAGCTACCCGACCGCGGTCCCGACGGGATTTGAACCCGCGACCTCCGGCTTGACAGGCCGGCGTGAACTCCAGACTTCACCACGGGACCAGTGGTGTGCCCCCGAGGTGACCCGTGGGCAGAAGGAAGATGATGGACCCTGGCGAGCGGGAAAGCAAGTCTGTTCTCCAACCGCGGTCCGTTCGGTCGGTACCGGTCGGATTCCTCCCTGTCGGCGGCCATCAGAAACGCCACCGATCCGGAGTAGTCTCGCCGCCAGGAGAAGCCGGTATCGGTTGGTGACCGCCGACGGGGACACAGCGGCAAGGAGCGGCAAGGAGTGAGTATGGCTCAGAAGGTACGAGGCGTGATCGCCCGCAGGGTCGGGGCACCCGTGACTCTGGAGGAGATCATCGTGCCCGATCCCGGTCCCGGGGAGGCCGTGGTCGACATCGCGGCCTGTGGGGTGTGCCACACCGACCTTCACTACCGGGAGGGTGCCATCAACGACGAGTTCCCCTTCCTGCTGGGACACGAGGCCGCCGGCACCGTGGAGGCCGTCGGTGAGGGGGTCACCGAGGTCGAGCCCGGTGACTACGTCATCCTGGCCTGGCGGGCTCCCTGCGGCACCTGCCGGTCGTGCCGGCGGGGCAAACCCCATCTCTGCTTCGAGAGCGCCAACGCCTCACAGCGCATGACCCTCGCCGACGGCACCGATCTCAGTCCGGCCCTGGGCATCGGCGCCTTCGCCGACAAGACCCTGGTGGCGGCGAGCCAGTGCGTGAAGGTCGATCCCGAGGCCCCGCCGGAGGCCGCCGGCCTGATCGGCTGTGGGGTCATGGCCGGGTTCGGTGCCGCCCTCAACACGGCCCGGGTCCAGAGAGGCGAGACGGTGGCGGTGTTCGGGTGCGGCGGTGTGGGCGATGCCGCGATCTACGGTGCCTCCATCTCGGGGGCCCGCAAGGTGATCGCCGTCGACATCGACGAACGCAAGCTGGAATGGGCCCGGGGGTTCGGGGCGACCGACACCGTCAACTCCACCGATGTGGATCCCGTGGAGGCCATCAGGGAGCTGACCGGAGGGCTGGGGGTGGATGTGGCCATCGAGGCCATCGGGCTTCCCCAGACCCTCGAGCAGGCCTTCTACAGCCGTGACCTGGCCGGGCGGCTGGTGATGGTGGGGGTTCCCTCCCCGACCATGAAGTGGGAGATGCCGATGATCGAGTTCTTCGGTCGGGGTGGTTCCATGCAACCCAGCTGGTACGGCGACTGCCTTCCCACCCGCGAC